>DATCLV010000414.1:0-7191 GCA_036563745.1 Acidimicrobiales bacterium
CCCCCCAGTCCGCCTCCACCACCCACCTCCCCCGGAAGACCACCGCCGCGTAGCCGGCGCACCTCAAGGCACCGCCCGGTGTTCTGGGGGAGGCGCCGGCGGCCAGGCGAGGTCGGCGTCAGACCCGGCTCATGTGTCCGGGCGAGCCTGGTCTTCCGGCAGGTGGGGTTCGGTGAGCAGCCGTCGGGCGAGCGTCTCCCAGCCCGGCGTGGGGGGTGCGATCCACGAGCGGACGAGCCGGTGGCCGTGGTGGTAGGCGTGGGTGTACAGGTCCATGCCGGGCGCCGCGAGCGTGCCGGGCGCCGCGGCGGTCTCGCTCTCGTCGAGCAGGGCGTAGGTCTGGAGGTCGGCGCCGACGTCGGCGTCGGGGCGCGTCGAGCAGGTCGTAAGCGCCGAGCAGCACGTCGTCGGGCACCCAGGCGGCGTCGATGCCCAGGGTCGGCCGGGCGTAGCGGTGGGGATCGAGGTTGGCGCCGCCGTGCTGGGCGGCGACCGTGCGCATCGCCTGCAGGGTCGCCGCCAGGTACCGCCTCCGCTCCCCGTCGAACGGCATCGTGGCGGCGAGGGTGTCGGCCTGCTCGACCAGGGCGGGCAACGCGCGCACCGCGAACCTGCCCCCGAAACGGGGAGCCGGCTCCCCGTTTCGGGGGCAGGTTCGGCTGGGGACGCGTGGGTTCTCGTCCCACAGCACCGCCATCGGCAGCTCGGCTGCGGGCGACCCCGGGGTCCCTAGGGACGAGTCTCCACCCGGGTGATGAGGCCTTCGTCGTACAGGAGCTGCGACATCTCCACGATGTCGTCCCAGTGCTCGTCGAGGAACGCATCCCGCCGCTCGAGGCGGAGCTCGATCTCGCGCTCGAACAGCTCGACCCCGCAGCGGTAGTAGAGCTGCCCCAGCTCGCGCCCCTCCCGCTCCACCGCGGCGAGGTCGTCGGCCAGGCTGAGCGTCACCTCGTCGACGGCGAGGAGGAAGTCGCCTTCGTCGGCCGCGTACTCCGGCCGGATGCCGCCGTCGATGACGCACTCGGAGAACTCCTCGCGCAGCGCGACGATCTCGGGGTGCTGGTCGACTTCGGCGAGCACTCCGAACCAGGCCGCGCTGATCGGCTCGTAGCGGCCGATGATCGTCTGCGCGGCGGAGAGGGTCTCGTCCTCGGCGTCACAGGTCGCCACCGCCGCCTGCTGCTCGTCGGTGAGGATGACGTGCCCGGTGTCCATGTCGGGGAACCGCCAATGGAGTGGGACCGGGAACCCGTCGGACTTCAGCCGCTCCAGGTAGGGGAAGTCGGGAAGGAAATGGCCGATGACGACCTCGCGCGGCGAGGGCGGGTACTCCAGGCCGATCCGCTCGACACCGAGCCGCTCGACGCAGTCGTCGAGGATCCCGTCCTCGAAGTTCTGCCGGAGCCGGATCATCCAGCTGAGGCTGACCGCCGACTCGGCGTCGTACGGCGCCATCGCGTCCGCCACCGACAGATCGAGCGGACCGGTCAGCGGCTCGAACGGCGCAGCCTCGTCGGCCGCTTCCCCGGCCTCGGTCTCGACCTCGTCGGCCGCCGCCTCTACCTCGGCCTCGTCGGTGGCGCCCTCCGCCTCCCCTGACGAGGCGCTGCACCCCCGGCGAGGACCACGACCAGCCCCATCGCCACGAGACGCGCACGCCGTGCAACCATCAGATCCGCCCCCAACTCCGGCTGTACGCCCTCGACCAAACGACCCTGCGTGCGGCTCCCCGCACAGCGCCCGGACCCTAGCGGGAGCGCTCCACATGTGCGAAGGCAAGATCAGCCGGGCAGGTGCACGAGCGCTGCAGCACGGTGCCGTCGACGGCGACGCTCGTCAGCGCCGTGCACGTCGAGGCGCCGCACCCGGCCGCGGGGAACGCTCCGACCACGCCGTCCGCGGGCCCCACGTAGACGACACCTCGCCGGGAGCGGGAGGGGTCAGCGGGGCGGGGTCGTGGTGGTGAGGGAGGGGTGGTGGCGGTCCGCCTGGGCGGCCCGGAGGATCGGATCCCTGAGGTCGGGGATGTCGACCGATGTGCCGCCGGCCTCGATCGACAGGGCGGCGTACATGCCGACGAGGCTGACGTCGACCGCGTCTGCGGCTCCGAAGAGGGGTGGTGCCTCGCCTCGGATGCTGCGCAGGAACTGCGCGCAGACGAGGTAGTCGCCCTCGTCTGCGGGGGTCACTCCGGTGGGGATGCCGGCGCGGTCGGCCGGCACGAGGGTGTCGGAGCGCGTGTGGTCGGCGGAGGCCCAGGCCGGTGCCTCGAGCCGCACCGACCAGTCGCCGTCCCCGCCGTCCCCGCCGGCATCGTTGGCCGCATAGCCGTGGGAGCCGTGCACCCGCAGCCGGGACCAGCCGCTGCGGGGTTCGCCCTGCAGGAAGCCGTGCAACGCCTTGGCGACTGTCCCGTCGTCCATGCGCACCACGAGCAGCGCGGCTGCCGTCGACGCGGCACCGTCGCCGCTGCCGGCCTTCGGGACGAGGAACCCGGCCACCGCGGCCGGGCGTGCACCGGTGATCCGCATGATCGGCGCCACGGTGTGCGAGCAGTACGCGGTCGGGGTGATCCGCCGCCGCCATGAGTCGGCGTCGCCCCGGAAACCGGCACGCTCGGAGGGTGACAGGGCATGCAGGTACTCGGCCTCGACGTACTCGACGTCGCCGAGCACCCGTCCGCCACCAGCCCGACCATCGTGCGCACGTGCGGCTTGCACAGGTAGTTCTCCGCCAACAGGTACGCACGACCCGAGCGCTCCACCGCGGCGAGCAGGGCCACGGCCTCCGCCGGCGAGCTGCACGCGGCGGTCTCCGACAGCACGTGCTTGCCGGCATCGAGCGCCTGGATCGCCAACGGCGCGTGCCCGTCGAACGCGTTCGCCAGGACCACGGCGTCGACCGGCGCGTCGAGGAGCGCCTCGACGTCGGGCACCGCCGCCGCACCCAACTCGGCCGCCACCCGCTCGGACCGCCCGGCATCCAGGTCGCAGACCGCCCGAACGTCCATGCCCGCCAGCCGGCACATCCACCCCAGCTTCCGCCCGCGCCGCAACCCGACGATCCCGACACCGACCATCCCCACTCTCCCACCCCCGCCCACGAGGCCGGACGGCCCGGCGCTCCCTGCCGTGCCTGGCTCGGCGGGGCTCAGACGGGTTCAATAACGGTCTTCGAGGAAGCTCATTCCGATGGATTGGCGGCCGAGGGCGAAGAGGGCGCAGTCGTCGTACAGGGGCCGGCCGGGATGACATTCCGTCCGGGCCCAGAACACGAACGCCCCGGCCTGCTCGGCGTCCATGTCGGGATCGAGGTGGCCGTCGGGAGTGAGGAAGGGCTCGCCCTGGGCGCTGCGGCGGAGCTCGGCGCCGGCCGGGGTGTCGCTCTCGAAGGCGTCGGTGGCGGCCCAGGCGGCGGGATCGGCGACAGCTTCGAAGTACCGGGCCGCCTCGCGCTCCTCGGCGGCGTCGACGGCGTCGCGGTCCGTGCTGTCGAAGCCCGGTCCTCGGCTGGCGTTCTGCCAGGCGAGGAACACGAACAGCCGGAGCGCGCCCAGGCCGGGGAGTCGGTACTGGCGGGAGACGCCGCTGTCGGCCGCGGCGACGGTCTCGGCGAGGCCGTAGTCGTCGACCGCCTGTTCGATCCGCTCGTCGGCTTCGGGGTTGCGGACGATCTCGCGCAGCAGGTCGTGCACGTCGAGGAGCCGGTCCGTGGTCCCTTCGGGCGCTGGTTCGAGCGTGAGCTCCGGTCTGACGGTCGCGCTGACGATGTCGTCGAGCCAGGCCACGTTCTCGGCGATCGTGTCGGCGAGCAGGACGCGCAGCTCGTCGCTGGGGAGCTCGCCCTGGTCGGCGACGGCGTCGGCGATGCGCTCCAGCCGGGCGAGCCGGTCCTGCCGACCCATCCCGGGTGCGTCGCCGTCGAGGGCGAGACCGAACAGCTCGGACAGCGCACCGTCGTGGGCGGCGTCGGCGATGTCGGCCGACAGCAGCGCCTCGAGGTGGTCGTCGACGAAGGCAGCGGCGGTCGCGGCGTCGGCCGTGGGCCCGCCGGAGTGGAGCTCGTCGAGGAGGGCCCGCTCGGAGGCGTCGAGGGCGAAGGGCGGCAGCCCCGTGTACCAGGCCGCGCCGAGCGTGGCGGCCACGACGACGACGGCCCCCGCTGCGATGTGCCGGCGTCTCATCCGAGGTCCTCCACGGCGATCTCGCGTGTCGGCAGCACGGCTTCGTCGTCGCCGTGCCTCACGGCCATGAAGTCGTCGAACGCGGGTTGCCGGAGGACCACCAGTGTCAACGCCCACTCCCGGAACGACTGCGCCTCCTCGCGGCTGAGGTCGGTCCTCAGCTGCCCGTCACGGTCGACGAAGGGCTGGCCCCGGGCGGCCTCCCGGACCGCGGCGCCGTTCGGCGTGTCGGCGTTCCACAGGTCGCTCACCACCCACACCGCGGCGTTGAGCTTGCTCTCCGCCCGGCGGAGCCGGTCGAGCTGCTCGGCCTCGTCGAGCGCCTCGAACACGTCGGGGCTGCCGTGGTCCCCTTCATCGCTCATCAGGCTGAGCAGCCAGTCGACACCGGTGCCGGGGCTGGCGCCGAGCGCGTCGGCGACGTCGGCCAGCTGGCCGGCCCAGGGGACGTGCGAGATCGCGTAGTCGGTGATGCCGCCCACGCTCGTTCCGGGCACCGGCTCCCCCGCCTCCAGCGCCGCCCGGATGTCCTCCCGAGCGGCATCCTTCAGCGCCGCGTGCTGCGCCCCGTCGAGCACCCCCTGCAGGCGACCCAGGTCGCTGAGGCGAGCGACCCTGTCCAGCCCGCTCTCCGGCGCCTGCCCGATCTCGGTCATCCCGTACTCGAACACCGCGGCACGGAGCCGACCTGCGGCGTCGGGGTCCCGGGACACCTCCCGCAGGAAGACCGCCGTGTCGTCGTAGGCCTGACGGAGGTCCTCCGACACCGCCAGATCCCGGGACGGGAACTCCCGCAGCGCGTTCACCCGCCGGTCGAGGACGTCCATGTTGGCGGCGGCGCCCTCGGCGAACGCCGCCGGAAGCCCGGGGTTGTGGATGGCGCCGTCGCGGGCGACCTCGGTGACGACCCGTTCCATGAGGTCGGCGCGACGGCCCGATGTGGTGAGCGCGTCGGTGAACAGGGCGTGCATGCCGTCCTGGTAGGCGATGCCGCCGATGTCGGTGCCCATGAGGGCATCGAAGTGCCGATCGACGAACGCAGCGGCCTCGTCGGGGTCGTTCACGAACACCTGCTGGTCGACGGCGAGCAGCACGACCGAGTCCCTCGTGATGATCGGGTTCCCGGTCAGCGCGCCCAGCCGGCCGTTCTTGGCCTCCTGGTACCAGCCGAGCCGTTGCAGCGCGGGCGTGTGCGCGAGCAGCCACGCCGCGGCGTCCGCGACGGTGCCCTCGCCATCCGCCGCGGCCCGCAGGTCGTTGACGCTGATGCGACCGTCGGCGTCCCGGTCCGGGTGGGCGGCGGTGTCGATCTCGGCGAAGTGCTGCTCGACGACGGCGAGGCGGTCGTTGAACGCCAGGAACGTCGCCACGTCGGCGGCGCTGAGACGCCGGTCGCCTCCCTCGCCCACCACGTCCCGGGAGTGGTCCATGCGATCGTCGACGGTCTCGGCGAGCGCGAACACCGCCGGGTTGGCCTCCAGGTAGCGGGCGGCCCGCCGCACGTAGGCGGGCACCTGGGTGGCGGACGTCATCGCCACCACGTCACCCCAGGCGATCTTCCCGTCCCGGTCGCGGTCGAACTCGTCGAACCACGCCAGCACCACGACCAGCGCCGACGCTCCGCTCATCCGCCCGCCGGCGTCGAAACCGGCGAACAGCTCGTCCGCCAGGTCCGGGTGGGCGTCGATCAGCGCGAGGAGCCGCTCGTCGGCCTCCCGGAACGCCAGCGCCACCCCACCCACCCACGCCCCGAGGTCCGCGGCGCTCCCCACCAGGCCGGCAACCCGGCCGGCGACATCGGGCAGTTCGACGTAGCGGCCCGGGTCGACCGGGGTCGTCTCCCAGCCCACCGGTCCGAGGTCGTCCCCGGCCTCGGCCGGGACCGGATCGTCGACCGCCCGGGACCCGACGTCGAGCTCGGGGAGAAACCGCCGGGGGTCGAAGGCCCGCTCCCACCACGAGACCGGACCCGTCCGGGTCGCGGCCACACCCACGAGGTTCACCGCACCGGCCAGCGCCGGGACCCGCTCGCCGACCTGCTCGCACCACGACCGGAACCCGTCCAGACGGACCGGCTCCGCCGACGACACCCCCGCCACGCCATCGGGCACCGACAACCGGGGTGCCGCGGCGTTCTCCTCGTCGGACGGGGGACGGCCCGGTCGAGCCGGCCACGACATGACGGTCCGCTTCGCGTCCGCCACGGCCTGGGTCACGCCGAACAACCGTCGCAGCACACGACCGGCCTCCTCCACGAAGACCTCCGCATGCCGGCCCCGCCAGGTCGCCAGGCTCACGTTCGCGGCGACGACCCCATCGGCGAGCAAGGACTCCAGCTCGAACTGCGCGCCGGCGAGGGCGGCGCCCTTCGCATCGAGGCCGTACACCCTCACGGTCGCCGCGCCGTTCTCCCACTCCCGCACGTCCGGCATCGCCCGGCCACCTCGCCGCCTCGATCAGAGGGCCCGTCGCACACGTAACGTAGCCCGCCGACCACTCGACCGCACGGCGCCCGCCACCGGAGCGCGGGCCGGCGCCAGGTTCGGGGCCGCCCGGGTGATCCTCGGCCGAGGCCGTGTCCCGGCAGTTGGGCCGTGTCGGACAAGCTGGTGCTCGCCGGCGGGATGACGACCGGGGCGGGGCGGTCGATCAGGGTGCCCGGGGCGGAGCACCCCCTACAAGGGACCACGCCCCGCCCTGGCCACGGCGGCGCCGCCCGCCGCTGGCCACATCGTCCAACGCCCACGTCGTCCTCGAGCTCCGCCGCTCCCTTCCGCCACCTCGGCAAGCCCCGGCCAATGCCACCCGCGAGATGTGATGGCGGCACAGCATCGTCTTGGTCGATTCGATCGGCCGCGTCACGTAGGTAGTGCACACCGCGGCCGGTGCCGCACCCGCCGATGCCTCGCCGTCAGTTGCGTCCCCACGTAGAGGTCGCAGCCGCGGACCAGCTCGGCGGCGAAGGCAGGATCGTCAGCCAGCTCGCCCGGCGAGAAGCGCAGGTT
>DATCLV010000438.1:0-2017 GCA_036563745.1 Acidimicrobiales bacterium
CCGGTCGAGGGCGCCGGGCGGCAGGTCGGCGCCGGCGAGGTCGGCCTCGACCCGGCCGCCGTAGCGGGAGGCGAGCAGGCTGCCGATGAGCGCCACGCCGATCGCGCCGCCCACCTGGCGGGTGGTGTCGTTGACGGCCGAGCCCACGCCGGCCTTCTCCCGGGGCAGCGAGCCCATGATCGACTCGGTCGCCGGCGCCATCGTGTTGGCCATCCCGCTGGCGAACAGCATGGTCGTGAGGATGATGAGCACGGTGGGCGTGTCCGGTGTGAACAGCGACATGGCCGCCACGCCCGTCGACACGACCAGCAGGCCGCAGCCGAGCACGACCTTGCTGCCGAACCGCTCGACGAGCCGGGCCGACAGCGGGGCCAGCACCACCATCACCAGGGCCATCGGCATGAGGACGGCGCCGGCCTTGACCGGGCTGAAGTCCCGCACCGACTGCAGGTACTGGGTGAGCACGAAGATCATGCCCATCAGCGCCATGAACGTGAGCGTGATCGCCATGCTGGCGGCGCTGAACCGGGGCCGGGTGAAGAACCCCAGGTCGAGCATGGGGGTGGCGGTGGTCCGCTCCCACAGCAGGAAGGCGCCGAGGAGGACGATGCCGACGGCGAACGCCCCGAGCACCTCGGCGGAGCCCCAGCCCTTGGTGGGCCCCTCGATGAGGCCCCACAGGACGGTGAAGAGGCCGGCGATCGACAGGGCGGCGCCGGGCACGTCGACCCGGGGCGCCGCGGGGTCGCGGGAGTCGGGGACGAGGAGGAACCCGCCGACGAGCCCGACGATCACGACGGGCACGTTGACGAGCAGCACCGAGCCCCACCAGAAGTGCTCCAGCAGGAACCCGCCGGTGACCGGGCCGAGCGCCAGGCCGAGGGCGGAGACGCCGGCCCACACGCCGATGGCCCGGCCCCGCTCCTTGGGGTCGCGGAACACGTTCGTGATGATGGAGAGGGTGGCGGGCATGATGAACGCCCCGCCCACGCCCATGAGGGCGCGCCAGCCGATGAGCGCCCCGGGCGACGGGGAGAAGGCGGCCAGCCCCGAGCCGACGCCGAACACGGCGAGGCCGGCGGCGAGCGCCCGGTAGCGGCCGAAGCGGTCGCCGAGCGCCCCGGCGGTGAGGAGGAGGCCGGCGAAGACCAGGACGTAGGAGTCGACGATCCACTGGAGGTCGCTCTGCCCGGCGGCGAGGCCGCCCTCGGACTCGGGCTTGGCCAGGGTGGGCAGGGCGACGTTGAGGATGCTGTTGTCGACGACGATCACCACGAGGCTCAGGCACAGGACGATGAGCGTGAGCCACCGCCGCCGGTGGACGTGGTCGGCGTCGTGTTGCCAGTCGCGCATCGGGTGCCCCTCCGGGTGGTTGCCGTCCCCAGGTAGTTGCTGAGTATCCTCAGCAGTTGCTGAGGGTACTCACCAGTTGCCCCGTCGCCAACAACGATTCCGGGACCGCCGATGGAGACGACCACCTCGACCGCCGCCGACCGCGTCGACGCCGTCGATCCCGTCGACCTGGCCGACGCCTTCTTCGCCGTGTCGCACGCGCTGAAGCGGGCGATCAACGCCCGGGTGCAGCCCACGGGGTTGTCGCTGGCCCGCCTCCGGGTCCTCTACCAGCTGGTCGCGGTCGACGGGATCCGGCTGGGCGAGCTGAGCACCTGCGTCGACGTGGCGCCCCGCACGATGACCTCGACGATCGAGGCGATGGAGCGCGACGGCCTCGTCGAGCGGCGGCCCGACCCCAACGACGGCCGGGCCACGATCGTCCGCATCACCGACGCCGGCCGCCGCAGCTTCGCCGAGGGCCGGCGCCTGCAGGCCAGCGTCGTGGCCGACCTGTTCGCCGCCCTCGACGAGGACCAGCAGGCCGTCCTGGCCGACGCCCTCGACCACCTGGCCCGCCTGGCCGGCGCGAGCGACATCGACGCCCGCTGAGCGCCGGCGCCGGCCGTCGCCGGGCCCGCGACGACGGCGGTCAGCCCGGGTTCGTGTACGCGCGGGTGGGGGC
>DATCLV010000326.1:0-11011 GCA_036563745.1 Acidimicrobiales bacterium
CCGGGGCTCCGGGCCTTTGGCCTCGCGCCCGCCGGGAGCCCGGGCTAGCCGGGCGACAGGTCGTAGGTGGCGCAGGTGGGGAAGGCCCCGGTGGCGCAGAACTGCTCGGCGGCGGCCAGGTCGGTGAAGCCCCGCACGTAGACGAACCAGAAGTTGCCGGCGGCGTTGGCGAGCTCCGGGTGGTCGGTCGTGTCGAGGACCTCGGCCTGGTAGCCCTGCCCCCGCAGCTCGTCGCGCCGGGCCAGGGCCCGCTGCTCGGCGGTCATCGTGGCCGTGTCGTCCTCCAGCGGCACCACGTAGACGACGGCGATCACGCCCGTCTCACGGGCACCGGCACCGCCCGGACCGGTCGGGTCGCCCGGGTTCGCCGACCCGGCCGTGGTGGTGGTCCCGCCGGTCGCCGGGCCGGTCGCGCCGGGGTCGTCGCCGGGTGCCACGGCCCCGCCCGCCCCGGCGCCGCCGGGCAGCACCACGCACGGCTCGCTCGGCGCCGAGGTGACGTCGCCCAGCTGGGCCTGCACCTGGAAGCAGTTCTCGCCGCCCGCCAGGTCGACCACGGTCTCGGTGCGGGGCTTGGCCACCACGTCGACGATCGACCCGTCCCGGATCACGATGTGGTCGGCCTGCCCGCCCGAGCCGTCCTGCCACGACACCCGCACCTTCCCGTCCTCGGCCGGCTCCACCGTCACCCCGGTGGGCGTGGGCGGCGCGCCCGGCCCGGCGAGCTGCAGGGTCTCGACGCACCGGGCCGGCGTGCGGGCCGACGTGAGGTCGTTGCGGACGGCGGCGAGCTGGAAGCAGTGCCGGGTGGCGGGGGCGAGGCCGTCGACGTCGAGCTGGCCCTGGTCGCCGGGCAGGTCGGTGACCGCGCCGGCCCGCGGCTCGGGCGTGGCCGCCGTCGCCGGGTCGACCGTGTAGAGCTTGTAGCCGTCGACCCGCTGCCCGGGCTGCCACGTGAGCCGGATGGTGTCGTGGCTGAGGGCGGCGGCCGCGAACTGCTCGGGCGCCGGCGGGGCGACGGCCTCGGCGGCGGGGTCGTCGCCGGTCCGCGTCCCCAGCCAGCCGATGGTCCCCGCCGCCACCAGCCCCAGCGCGCCCAGGGCGACCACCGCCCGGCCGAGCAGCGGTCGCTGCTCGAAGGCGCCGTCGACGGCGGGGACGGCCGGGTCGTACCCGAGCGTCGGCGGCGCGCCGGGGCCTGCCCCGCCGGGCCCACCCGGGTCGGGCCCGCCGACCGGGCGGCCCACCACCCGGAACGGCCGCCGCACCGGCACGCCCCGGAAGAACGGCTTCCGGGCCCGCACCTTGAGCCGCACCCGGGCGCTGGTGCCGATGGGCAGGTCGACCACGTCGGGGACGACGAGGAACCCGAGCGCCTCGTCGGGGTCGGTCACCTCCACACGCAGGCGCACCGCGGCGTTGCCCCAGTTGGTGAGCTCGACGCGGTGCCGCGCCGCGAACCGGCCCCGGGAGGTGACCGGCGTGATCGTCGCCTGCGACAGCGTCACGTTCCCGACCCGCAGGTCGCCCTCGCCCACCGCCGCCGCCGT
This sequence comes from Acidimicrobiales bacterium, assembly GCA_036563745.1. Lineage (GTDB taxonomy): Bacteria > Actinomycetota > Acidimicrobiia > Acidimicrobiales > VFJN01 > DASXTK01. The sequence goes on from DATCLV010000326.1 coordinate 1,551, forward strand.
GGGGTCGACCCGCGACACCGCCCGCACCCCGAACGGCACCTGCCCGGCCCGCGCTCCCGTCCCGGCCGGCGGGGCGAACACCACCACGGCCTCGGCCTCGTCCTGGGGGAGCACCTCGACCTGGGGCGGGTGCAGCCGGGCCCAGGCGGCGGCCTCGCCGAGCACGTCGAGGTGGAACCCCTCGACGATGCTCGACCGGTTCCGCACCCGCACGCGCACGGTGACCTGCCCGCCGGGCTCGACGGACACGTCGGGGTCGTCGACGGTCACGATCGGGTCCACCGGCCGGAGAGTAGGGCTCTGACCTGCGCTTTCCCGGCCCGGAGGCGCTGCCGAACGTCTCGGATCCGCGGCCCGTCGGGGCAGGCCGGGGGCGCCCGGGGGTTGACAAAGCTTGTCGTTTGGGTTGATAGTCAACGCTATCGTTGATGATCTCGACACGACGCTCACGGCGCTCGCCGACCCCACCCGCCGCCGGGTAGTCGAGCTCCTGCGCCACGACCCGCTGCGGGCCGGCGACATCGCCGCCCGGGCCGGGACGACGCCCGCCGCCATGAGCCGCCACCTCCGGGTGCTGCGGCAGGCGGGGATCGTCGAGGTCGACACGCCCGGCGACGACGCCCGCGTCCGGGTGTACCGGCTGCGGCCCGACCGGATCGCCCGGCTGCAGGCGTGGCTCGACCAGGTCCAGGCGTTCTGGTCGGAGCAGCTCGGCTCGTTCGTGGAACACGCCGAGCGCACCCGGGGCACCGGTGGCGCCCCCGAGGGGCCCGACGCCACCGGCGATGCCGGCCGCGCCGACACCCCCGACACTCCCGACGACCCCGGCGCAGGGAGGGGCGACCGGTGACCGCGGCCGCCCCGCCGCCCCCGGCCTCGGTGCGGGTGACCGTGACGGTCCGGGTCGACCCGCCCACCGCGTTCGCCGTGTTCACCGAGGAGATCGACGCCTGGTACCGCCGGGGCCTCGCGGCGATGGCCGGGCACCGCCCCCGCACCACGCTGCGGTTCGAACCCGGCGTCGGCGGGCGGCTCCTGGAGGTCGGCGCCCCCGACGGCGACACCGAGCGGGGGCGGATCACCGTGTGGGCGCCGGGGGAGCGGCTGGTGTTCGTCGACGGCCGCGGCACCGAGGTCGACGTCACCTTCGCCGCCACCGGCGAGCCCGGCGTCACCCGGGTGGCCCTGGAGCACCGGGGCCTCGACCGGCTGCCGCCCACCGTGGCGGTCCGGCTGGCGAAGTTCGGCTGGCGGCGGCTGGCCGACTGGTTCGAAGCACACCTGGAGGAAGCGCGATGAAGTTCACCGGAGTGGTGGTCGGCACGAGGTACGAGGACGCCAACGGCATGCTCGACTGGCTCAGCCGCGTGTTCGGGTTCCAGGAGCGGGCCCGCTACGTCGACAAGGACGGCAAGGTCCGCCAGGCCGAGATGTGGATCGGCGACACCGAGCTGTGGTTCTCGGGCCACGACGAGGGGACGCTGTGGGCTGACGGCGGGCCCGAGCAGTTCATCGGCGTGTGGGTCGACGACGTCGACGCCATGTACGAGCGGGTGCGGGCCGCCGGCGTCGACGCCGAGGCGCCGGTCGACCGCGACTACGACGTCCGGAGCTTCAACGTGATCGACCCCGAGGGCTACATGTGGGGCTTCATGAAGCGGCTCGGCACCGGCTACGTCCAGCGGCGCTCCCTCGAGGAGGGCGGGCTGGAGGAGATCCTCGCCCCCACCGAGGCGTAGGGGCGCCCTGGCCGGGCGGCCCGCCCGGTCGCTCGTCAGGGCCGGGGTGCTCGGGGCCGGGCGCTCAGGGCCGGGCGCTCAGGGCCGGAACGAGTCCTGGAACGCCCGGTAGAGGTCCTGGGACGCCGCCCAGTCGGCCTCGGTGGTGACGAAGTTGAGGGCGTAGCCGCGGGCGCCGGCGACGAAGCCGAGGTTCCCCGCGTGCATCCGGGTGCCGCCACTGTCCCAGCTGTACTCCCACATCGCGGCGTTGTAGTCGCGGTAGGGGTAGGCCTCGACCCGGTGCTCCCGGTAGCCGGCGTGGTTCGACCCGAACCGCTGCGACTGGGCCTTCCAGTCGGCCACCGGGTCGTCCTTGGGCTGGTCGGTCCAGTCGATCCGCAGGTAGGTCGCGCTGTTCGGGTCCTCGATGTCGACCATGCGGCCGTTGGGCTCCACCTGCCAGCCCGCCGGGTAGGCGATCGTGTAGCCGGCCTGGGAGTGGGTGTAGGTCTGCCAGCCGGGCGGGACCGCGGCGGGCGCGGCGGCCGTCGTCGACGGGGTGCTGGTCGTGGTGGTGGGCGCGGCGGTGGTCGACGTCGTGGCCTCGGGCTGCGTCGCGGGCGGGGCCGCAGCGGCCGCGGTGGTCTCGGTGGGGGCGTCGGTGGTCACCGTCGCCGTGTCGTCGCCCGACCCGCCGCCGCCGTCGTCGAGGAGGTCGTCGGGGTCGAAGGTGACGAGCCAGGCCAGGCCGAGGACGGCGACGACGATCGCCGCCACCAGCACCGCCACCCGGCGCCGCTGCCGGGGGTCGCGGCGGGCGGCCGCGACCGGCCGTCCGGGCGGCTCCCGGTCCTCGTCGCCGGCCCTGGCCGCGGGGCTCGGAGCTGCGACCGCGGTGGCGACCGGTTCCCGGCGCTCGGTGGCCGGGACGTCGACCGCGGCCGTCGCCTCGGTGGCGTCGTTCGCCTCGTGGTGCTCCCCGTGCTCCCCGTGCTCCTCGGCGTCCCCGGCGTCCTCGGCGTCCCCGGCCGTGGGGGTGCCGCCGGCGCCGTCGGCCTCGGCGCCGTTGGCCGACACCGCCTCGGTGGCCCCCGTCGCCGCGGCGGTGGCCGCCGTGGCCCCGGTGGCCTCGGCCGCCTCGATCGACTCGGTCGCCTTCGTGGCCTCGGTCGCCTCCCCGGCGGGGACGGCCACGGCCACCGCGGTCGCCTCGGTCGGGTCGCCCGCCGGGGCGGCGGCCACGTCGAGCAGCAGCTGGTGCAGCTCGCGCTCGGTGGGGCGCTCGGCCGGGTCCTTCGCCAGCAGCCGGGCGACGATCGGGCTCAGCGGCCCGGGGTGCCGCTCGGGCCGCGGCGACCCGTGCACCACGGCGCTCGCCGTCGCCACCGCCGTGCCCCCGTCGAACGGCGGCCGGCCCTCGTAGGCGAAGTAGAGGGTGGCGCCGAGCGCCCACAGGTCGGCGGCGGGGCCGACCGCCTCGCCCAGCGCCTGCTCGGGTGCCATGTAGGCCGGCGACCCGATGACCAGCCCGGTGGCGGTCACCCGGGTGTCGTCGTGGAGGAAGGCGACGCCGAAGTCGGCCAGCTTGGCCCGCTGCCCGAGGCCCACCAGCACGTTGGCCGGCTTCACGTCGCGGTGCACCACCCCGACGGCATGGGCGGCCTCCAGGGCGCCGAGCACGTCGGCGCCGATGAGGGCGGCCCGGGCGTGGTCGAGCCGGCCCCGGTCGGCCACCAGCTGGGCCAGGCTGGGGGCGTCGACCAGCTCCATCACCAGCCAGATCGAGGCCTCCTCCTCGATCACGTCGTACACGGTGACCACGCTGGGGTGGCTCAGCCGGGCGGCCGCCCGGGCCTCGCGCAGCGCCCGCCGGCGGGCCCGGTCGAGGCTCTCGTCGTCGGAGGCGAGGCGGACCTCCTTGAGCGCCACCGGTCGGCCGAGCCGGGTGTCGGTGCCCCGGTACACGGTCGAGCGGCCGCGTCCGATCGGGGCATCGATGACGTAGCGATCGGCGACGCGTGACCTCATCGCGCCTGGTCTACCCCTCCAATCGGAACCCGATCCAAGCAGGGACCCCGCAGTTTTGCCCGGTTTTCGGCGATTTCCGTCACACCCGCGGGCGGGTGCCGGCGACGGCGGGGCGGGCGGCCCGCCGGGGGTCCGGGCCGCGCCGAGCGGCGTGGTCGGGCGACAGCGGTCGGTGCTTGACGGGGTAGGGCGGCATCCTTACGTTGACGGCACCACCAACGGGGGAAGTTCGGACCATGGACCGCATGAGCCCGCTCGACACGTCGTTCCTCCACCTCGAGGACAGCGATCGGGCCGTCAGCCTGCACATCGGGGCGATCGGGATCTTCGAGGGCCCGGCGCCGGACCAGGGCGTGCTGGCGCGCACCATGGAGCAGCGCCTCGACCAGGTGCCGCGCTGCCGCCAGCGGGTGGAGCCGGTGCCGTTCGGCCTGGAGCGGCCGGTGTGGGTCGACGACGACGACTTCTCCGTCGACTACCACCTCCGCCGGACCGCCCTCCCCCAGCCGGCCGGCCGCGAGGAGCTGCGGCGGCTGGTGGGGCGGCTGATGTCGCAGCGCCTCGACCGGACCAAGCCCCTGTGGGAGATGTGGGTGGTCGAGGGCCTGGCCGACGGCACCTGGGCGCTGGTGTCGAAGGTGCACCACTGCATGGTCGACGGGGTGTCGGGCGCCGAGATCCTGGCCGTGCTGTTGGATCTGACCCCCGACCCGCCCGAGGTCGAGGCCCCGCCGTGGGTGCCCGAGCCCGCGCCCAGCCGGCGCGACCTGGTGCTCGACGCCGCCCGCGCCCTCGCCTTCGACAACGTCGAGCGCCTGCGGCTGGTCGGCGCCCAGCTCCGGCGGCCCGGCCGCGCGGTGCAGCAGGCGATGGAGCTGCTGCCCGGCCTGGTGTCGCTGGGTGGGGTGGCGGCGGCACCGTCGAGCGCCGGGCTGACCGGCCCGATCAGCCCCCACCGCGAGTACGCCTGGGCCGACGCGTCGCTCGACGACGTGAAGCGGGTCCGCCGGGCCCTGGGCGGCACGGTCAACGACGTGGTGCTGGCCGCCGTCGCCGGCGGGTTCCGGCACCTGCTGGAGTCCCGCGGCGAGGAGGTGGCGCCGGACCGGGTGGTCCGCACGCTGGTGCCGGTGTCGGTGCGCGCCACCCGCGACGACGGCGCCGCCGCCCACGACGGCTCGTTCGACAACAAGATCTCCGCCATGTTCGCCGAGCTGCCGGTGGGCGTGGCCGACGCCGCCGAGCGCCTCCGCGGCATCACCGCCCAGCTCGCCGGGCTGAAGGAGTCGGGGCAGGCGGTGGCCGGCGAGGCGCTCACCGCCCTGTCGGGCTTCGCCCCGCCGGCGCTGCTGGCCCTGGGCATGCGGGTCGCGGCCCGGGCGGTCCGGGGCAGCGGGACGATCCACACCGTCACCACCAACGTCCCCGGGCCCCAGCTGCCGCTGTACTCGTGCGGCAAGCGCCTGCTGCGGGCCTACCCGTACGTGCCGATCGCCCCGCCGCTGCGGACCGGGGTGGCCATCTTCTCCTACGACGGCGCCGTCACCTTCGGGGTGACCGGCGACCGCGAGGTGTCCCGCGACGTCGACGTGCTGGCGCACGGCATCGAGCTGGCGATCGCCGACCTGCTGGCCGCGGCCGACGCGCCGGCGACGAAGGCCGCCGATGCCTCGGCAGCGAAGTCCACGGCGACGAGCGCGAAGGCGAGGTCCACGAAGGCGAAGTCCACGAAGGCGACGGCCACGACGACGACCGCCACGACCGACGAGGCCGGGGCGGCCCGGAACGGAGGAGCGGGGGCGCGGTGAGCAGGACCGAGCGTCGGGCCCGCAAGGCGGCGGCGGTCGCCGAGCGGATGGCCCCTGGGGGGCGCTACATCGACGTGCCCGGGCGCGGCGAGCTCTACGTGCGCGAGGCGGGCGGGCCTCGGCGGGCGCCGACCCTGGTCCTGCTGCACGGTCTGGGCGCCACCGCCGCCCTGAACTGGGACGCCGCCCTGCCGACCCTGGCCCGGCGCCACCGGGTCGTCGCCCCCGACCTGCGGGGCCACGGCCGGGGCCCGCGCTGCGACGGCCGGTTCCGCCTGGAGGACTGCGTCGACGACGTGGCGGCGCTGATCGAGACCGTCGCCGGCCCGGTGGTGCTGGTCGGCTACTCGATGGGCGGCGCCGTGGCCCAGCTGGTGGCCTACCGTCGCCCCGACCTGCTGTCGGGCCTGGTCCTGTGCGCCACGGCCCGCGACTTCCGGGGCCGCCCCACCGAGCGGCTCCGGTTCGGGGTCCTGGGCGGCCTGGCGGTCGCCACCCACCTGACGCCCGACTGGTGGCCGTCGCTGCTGCCGCCGGTGCTCCGCGAGCGCAGCTTCGTCCCGCCGCTGGTCGGGGAGCTGGGCGGGCACCAGTCGCGGGCGGTGCTGGCCGCAGCGGCCAGCCTCGGCACGTTCACCAGCCGGGAGTGGATCGGCGACGTGACCGTGCCGTCCGCGGTGGTCGTCACCCGGCACGACGGCCTGGTGCCGGTGCGCCGCCAGCGGAAGCTCGCCGAGGCGCTCGGCGCCCCGGTGGTCGAGGTCGACGGCAACCACTTCGTCGCCCACCGGCACCCGGACCGGCTGGCGGAGGCCCTGCTCCAGGCGGTCGACCTGCTGCCGCGGCGGCCCCGCAAGCCGCGGTCGCCGTCCCGGTCGAAGGCCGCCTGACCGGCGGCACCCCGCCCGACGTCCGCGCCGCCGCCGCCGGGTCGGCGCCGCCCTCGCGCGCGCCAGGCCGTCCCGGCCGCGCGCCCGAAGTATTGACATAGCCTGTGACACTTCTTACCCTCGGGTCCCATGACGGGGGACGAAGCGGTCGCCGACGGCCGCCACCGGCGGCGCGCCCGCAACCGGGACGCGGTGGTCGAGGCCATCCTCGGCCTGCTCGACGAGGGCGTCGCCCGGCCCACCGCCCAGGACATCGCCGCCCGCGCCGGCGTCTCCATGCGGTCGATCTTCCGGCTGTTCGACGACATGGAGGCCCTCCACCGGGCGGCCATCGAGCGCCAGACCGCCCGCATCGAGGCACTGCTGGTCGAGCCGCCCACCGACGGGCCGCTCGCCGACCGCATCGCCGCCGTCACCGACAACCGGGCCGAGGTCTTCGAGGCGATCAGCCCCGCGCGCCGCCTCGCCAACCGCCTGGCGCCCACGTCCCCGGCCATCGCCGGCGAGCTGGCCCGCTTTGGCCGCTACCTGCGCCGCCAGCTGGCCACGACGTTCGCCCCCGAGCTCGGCCGCCCGGGCGCCGACGCCCTGCTGCTCGACGCGCTCGACGCCGCCACCAGCTGGGACGCCTGGGAGCGCCTGCGGGTCAACCAGGGCCTCGGCCCCGACGACGCCCGCCGCACCGTCACGCTCACCGTCACCGCTCTGCTGCGGGAGGGACCATGACCCGGAAGCGCAACATCCTCTTCGTCACCACCGACCAGCAGCGCTACGACGCCCTCGGCTGCAACGGCGGCACCGTGGCCCGCACCCCGGTGGTCGACGCCCTCGCCGCGCAGGGCATCCGCTACGAGCGGGCCTACAACCAGAACACCGTGTGCATGCCGGCCCGGTCCACCATGCTCACCGGCCAGTACCCCCGCACCCACGGCGTGGTCGCCAACGGGATCCCGCTGCCCACCGACGCCCCGTCGGTCGCCGCCCACCTCGCCGAGGCCGCCGGCTACCGGACGGCGCTGCTCGGCAAGGCGCACTTCGAGCCCGGCTTCGACCCCCAGCGCCGCTACGCCGAGAACACCCGGGCCCGCACCGGGGACACCGGCCCGTGGCGCGGGTTCGAGCGCTCGGTGCAGGTGATGCACGCCGCCGCCTGGGGCGACCACCTCATCGCCCACTACGGCCGCTGGCTCGCCGAGCACCACCCCGAGCACCTCCACAGCTACGCCGACCTGCTCCAGGGCTCGCCCGGCGGCGACACCAACGCCCCCGAGACCAAGCACAACCCGATCCCACGGGGCCTCTACCACACCGACTGGGTCGCCGACCTGGCCGTCGAGTGGCTCGACGGCCTCGGCGACGACGACCCGTGGTTCTGCTGGCTCAGCTTCCCCGACCCCCACCACCCGTGGGACCCGCCGGCCGAGGAGCTGCACCGGGTCGACTGGCGGTCGCTCGACCTGCCGCCCGGCCACCCCGGCGACGAGGACGCCGTCCGCAAGGTCCTGGAGGGCAAGCCCGCCCACTGGCTCGCCTGGTGGGAGGGGCGCTGGTCGAACGACGAGGGCGGCCCGTCCCGCTGGTCGCCCGGCACCCTCACGCCCGACCAGGTGCGGGAGATCAACGCCAAGGTCCACGTGATGAACGAGCTCATCGACGAGGCCTGCGGCCGGGTGCTCGACCGCATCGCCGCCCGCGGCTGGGACGCCGACACCGACGTGATCTTCACCACCGACCACGGCGAGCTTCAGGGCGACTTCGGCCTCCTCTACAAGGGCCCGTTCCACACGGACGCCCTCATGCGGCTTCCCCTGGTGTGGCGCCCGGCCCCCAACGCAGGCGTCACACCAGGGGTCGTGACCGACCCGGTGGGGCAGATCGACCTGGCCCCCACGTTCTGCGCCATCGCCGGCGTCGACCCGCTGCCGGCCATGCAGGGCACCCCGCTGCCGGTGGCCGACGGGACGCCGGGGCGGGAGCGGGCCCTGTGCGAGTGGGACAGCCAGTACCCGGGCCACGGCCTCCACCTGCGCACGATCTACCGCGACGGCTGGGTGTGCACGGTCTACGAGCCGACGACCGTCGGGCAGCCCACCGGCCTCGAGCGGGTCTTCGGCGACGGCGTGCTGCGGCCGTCGGGCATCGAGTACCGGCGGGAGATGGACGGCCCGGGCGGGGTCGGCATCGCCACCGGCGAGCTGTACGACGTGGTCGACGACCCCCATCAGTGGCACAACCGCTGGGACGACCCGGCGGTCCGCGCCCACCGCGACGCCCTGATCGACGACCTCTACGCGAGCCTGGCCCCGCTCGAGCGGCGCCACCTCGACGTCGAGGCCCCGGCCTGACCCGCCCCGACCCGCGCTGATCCGCTCCGGCGGACCACGGAGGACCACCGATGGAACTGCTCCGCACCCCCGACGACCGCTTCGAGGGCCTGCCCGACTTCCCGTTCACCCCGCACTACGTCCACGTGGACGACACCGAGGGCGGCCCCCTCCGGGTGCACTACCTCGACGAGGGCCCGCCCGACGGGGAGACCGTGCTCCTGCTGCACGGCGAGCCCTCGTGGAGCTTCCTGTACCGGAGGATGATCCCGGTGCTGGTCGACGCCGGGCTGCGCTGCGTGGCGCCCGACCTGGTCGGCTTCGGCCGCTCCGACAAGCCCGCCGAGCGGTCCGACTACACCTACGCCCGCCACGTCGAGTGGCTGCGCGAGGCGCTGTTCGACCACCTCGACCTGCGGGGCGCGACGCTGGTCGGCCAGGACTGGGGCAGCCTCGTCGGGCTCCGGCTGGTGGGCGAGCACCCCGACCGGTTCGCCCGCGTGGTCATCGCCAACGGCGGCCTGCCCACCGGTGACCAGAAGCTCACCGACGCGTTCCTGGCCTGGCAGAAGTTCTCGCAGGAGGCGCCGACGTTCCCGGTCGGCGGCATCATCAACGGCGGCTGCACCACCGACCTCGCCCCCGAGGTCGTCGCCGCCTACGACGCGCCCTTCCCCGACGACCGCTACA
>DATCLV010000452.1:0-5026 GCA_036563745.1 Acidimicrobiales bacterium
GGCTGGGGGCACTGGGAGGCGGTGCGGGACGACGCCCTGATCCTGCTGGCCGCGTGGGCGGTCGGGGGCGCCGGCTACGCCCAGGAGATCACCGTCCAGTACGCGAAGGACCGGGAGCAGTTCGGCAAGCCGCTCGGCGCCTTCCAGGCGATCGCCCACTACCTGGCCGACCGCCAGTCGGAGCTCGACGGCGCCCGCACGCTGGTGCACGAGGCGGCGTGGGCGGCGGCGAGCGGCCGGTCGGTGCGCCGGCTGGCACCGATGGCGAAGCTGGCGGCGGCCCAGACGTTCCGCGACGTGACCGCCACCGCGCAGCAGGTCTTCGGCGGCGTCGGCTTCACGCTGGAGTACGACATCCAGCTGTACTTCCGCCGGGCCAAGACCCTGCAGGTCGCCCTGTGGAACGACCGGTACCTGGAGGAGCTGATCGCCGCCGACGTCCTCGACGCGTAGGACCGCCCCCGGACGCCTGGAGCCCGGGCCGCGGCGACGGCCGGCGCATGCTTGACTGACGGCCCATGGAACCGGTGGGCGGGCCGGTGATCGGGGAGGACACCTCCCGGCGGTCGCTGGTCAGAGTGTTGTTGGCGGTGATGGGCGTGGCGGTGCTGGTCGGCGGCGTCATGCTCCTGCGGGACGACGGGGGCGGCGGTGACGACGACGTGGCCGCCGACCGGGTCGGCGAGGTGCTGAGCGAGGACCGGGCCGACGACGACACGGACGACGCCGGCACCGAGGTGCTGAACGAGTCGCCCGAGGGGGCGACCGCGAGCACCGCACCGCCGGCCACCGCGCCGGCCGGGCCCACCGACCTGCTCCGCAGCGACGCCACGCCCGCGTTCGGGGCGTTCGCCGGCATCTACGACGGCGCTCCCGTCAAGGTCGTCGAGATCGCGCTCTACACGGACTACGCGTTCATCGACGTCCAGGTCCCGAACGAGCCGACCCACGTCGACGAGTACCAGTGGCGCGGCGGCGACGGCGTGTCGGGCCCCGAGCCCCAGAGCCTGCTCGACATGGAGGTCGAGGAGCTGCCCGAGAAGATCTTCGACCTGTCGGAGATCGACCCGGCCAAGCTGCCGTCGATGACCGAGCAGGCGCTCGCCCAGTTCCCGCAGGAGGGGATGGAGGTGACCCACGTGCTCATCGACCGCTTCCTCCCGTTCGACACCCGGGTCATCGTCCGGGTCTACGTCGACAACGAGCGTGGCGAGGGCGGCTACGTCCAGTTCACCCCCGACGGCGGGTTCGTCGAGACCGTCTCGTAGGGTTTGGGGCATGACCGGCGCCGACCTCCGGGTCACGGTGACGGGCAACGACGACCCGGGTGCCTCGTGGACGATGGCGCGGCGCGCCGCCCCGCCGGCCCTGGGCGGCGGGTTCTCCCGCTACACGGGCTACGAGGAGCGGTTCGTCGGCGGCGTGCGCCGCCGCGAGGTGCCGCACGGGCGGGTGGTGTTCATCCTCGGCTTCGACGGGAAGCTCGACATCTCCGAGATGTCGAGCTCGCCCGACCCGGCGCCCGGGCGGCTCACGTCGTTCGTCGCCGGGTTCCACGCCGGCTACGCCCTCGTCGACACCGCGGAGCAGCGCGGCATCCAGCTCGACCTGACCCCGCTCGCCGCCTACCGGCTCCTGGGCGTGCCGATGAGCGAGCTGGCCAACCGGATCGTCCCGCTGGAGGACCTGCGGGGCGGCTCGGTGCTGCGGCTGACCGAGCGGCTCGGCGCCGCAGCGACCTGGGAGGAGCGGTTCGCCCTGCTCGACGCCACCCTCCTCCGCTGGTACGACGACGGGCCCGAACCCGACGGGGCGGTGGCCTGGGCCTGGGGCCAGCTGGCCCGCAGCGGCGGCCGGGTCGAGGTGGGGACGCTGGCCGACGAGATCGGCTGGAGCCGTCGCCACTTCATCGACCGCTTCCGCCGCCAGGTCGGGCTCCCGCCGAAGCTGTCGGCCCAGGTGCTGCGGTTCACCCGGGCGTGCGGGCTGCTCCAGCAGCGGCGGCCGGGCACGACGATCACCGACGTGGCGATGGCCTGCGGCTACGCCGACCACAGCCACCTGACCCGCGAGTTCCAGCACCTGGCCGGGTGCACGCCCTCGGCGTGGCTGGCCGCCCAGGGCACCGACGCGGTCGGCACGTTCGAGTAGCGGCCGCGCCGGGCCGTCGGCGGCGAGGTCACGTTCCTTCAAGACCCGCCCCGGGGCGCGGGCGCATGCTGGCGCCATGAGCGATGCCACCACTCCCCCGCCGGGCCCGACCCCGACCCCGGCGCCGGACCCCGCCGCGACGCTGCCCAGCGTCTACCCGGTCCTGCGCTACCGCGACGCGCCGACCGCGCTCGACTTCCTGGCCAAGGCCTTCGGGCTGACCCCCACGGCGGTGCACGAGGACGGCGGGAAGATCGTCCACGCCCAGATGGCCTGGGGCACGGGCGTCGTCATGCTCGGCAGCAGCTCCGAGGGCGGCGACGAGCTGTTCGACACCGGCCGCACCGTGCTCTACCTGGCGGTCGACGACCCCGACGCCCACCACGACCGGGCGGTGGCCGCCGGCGCCGAGGTCGTGATGGGCCTGACCGATCAGCCCTACGGTTCGCGGGAGTACGCGGCGCTCGATCCCGAGGGCAACCTGTGGTGCTTCGGCACCTACCGCCCCGGCCCCGACGACGTCGCCGAGCCGATCACCTCGTCGTAGCCCCGGCCCGCGCCGGGCGCCCCGGGCCCCCGCCGGTCCCCGGCCGCGCCGGGCCCGGCTCAGCCCCCGGACCCGGGCTCGGCGTCGGCCTTGGGCGGCGGCCGGAAGCAGGCGGCCAGCAGGCCGGCGGCGGCGAGGATGCCACCCCCGACGGCGATCGCCAGGCCGGCGCCCCCGTTGACGTCGACGCCGATGGCGTAGTCGAGGCTGTACTCGCCCGGGCCCACCAGGCCCAGGAAACCACCGATGGTGCCGAGCACCAGGTTGTACTCCCAGCCGTTCTGGAACACGAGCAGGCCGTGGCCCTTGTGGACGGTCCAGAACGCGACCGACATGAGGGCCACCAGGCCGAGCCCCGCGACCGGCGTGAGGAGCCCGAGGGCGATGCACGTGCCGGTGGCGAGCTCGCCGCCGGCGGCCAGGCGGGCGTGGAGGTGCCCGGGGCGCATGCCCATCGAGTCGAACCAGTTGGCGGTGCCGTCGAGCCGGCCGCCGCGGAAGATCTTGGCGAAGCCGTGGAACGCGAACACCGGACCGACGACCACCCGCAGGAGCAGCAGGGCCCAGTTGAGCTCGTCGATCGTGGGAAGGTTCTCCATACGGCGCCGCACACTACCGAACCTGACACCCCGTCAGCCCGTCGACGGGCCAGCTCAGGACCGGAACCTGACGGTGCGTCAGATGCTCGGCTACGTTCGGCGCCGTGGACGACGACGAGCTCCTGGTGCACCGGGACGGCGGGGTCCTGACCCTGACGCTCAACCGGCCCGACGCCGCCAACGCCATCACCCCCGACCAGCGCGACCGCCTGATCGAGCTCCTGCAGGAGGCCTCGAACCTGGTCGAGGTGCGGGCCGTGGTCATCGGGGCCACCGGTCGCCACTTCTGCACCGGCGCCGACCTGCGGGTGTCCCGACCCGGGCCCGAACGACCCGCCGACGCCCCCGAGCGGATCGTCGGCGACGTCGGCCGGATGATCCGCGACGGCGCCCAGCGCCTCGTCGCCGCCGTCCTCGACTGCGAGAAGCCGGTGCTCGCCGCCGTCAACGGCACCGCCGCGGGCATCGGCGCCCACCTGGCGTTCGCCTGCGACCTCGTCGTGGCGGCCGACACCGCCAAGTTCATCGAGGTGTTCGTCCGCCGGGGGCTCGTGCCCGACGGCGGCGGCGCCTACCTCCTCCCCCGCCGGGTCGGCCTGCAGAAGGCCAAGGAGCTGATGTTCTTCGGGGACGACCTGCCCGCGGCCGAGGCCCAGGCCCTCGGGCTGGTGAACAAGGTGGTGCCCGCCGACGAGCTCGACGCCACCGTCGCCGAGTGGGCCGGGCGGCTCGCCGCGGGGCCCACCCGGTCGATCGGGCTCACCAAGTGGCTGGTCAACCGGTCGCTGGAGAGCGACCGGGCCACCGCCTTCCACGAGGAGGCCGTCGCCCAGGAGCTCAACATGACCACCCACGACGCCAACGAGGGCGTCCAGTCGTTCGTCGAGCGCCGTCCGCCCACCTACCGCGGCTGGTAGCCCGGAGTTACCACCGGTAGGGTCCCAGCCGTGCGCCGACGCCATCGCTACCTCGTGGCCGGGGCCGTGGCGGCCGCCGTCGCCTACGCCTACGCCCGACGCCGCCCGTCCCGCGACGCCGGCGCCGCCCCGGCGACCCCGGGCACCCAGGACGCCAAGCCGCCGATCCAGCTGGTCTCCCGGCTCGACCGCACCCGCAAGATGGGCAGCATGGCCGGCCGGGCCGGTGCCACCTACGCCCTCCACAAGGCCCGGCGCACCTTCGCCTCGGCCGAGCGGCAGGTCGAGCTCGACGCCGAGTTCGAGCTGAAGACCGCCGAGCAGGTCGCCGAGGCCCTGGGGCACATGAAGGGCGCCCTCATGAAGCTCGGGCAGATGGCGTCGTACCTCGACACCGGCCTCGCCGAGCCCGTCCGCGAGGCGCTGGCCGGCCTCCAGCAGGACGCCCCGCCGATGGCGCCCGAGCTGGCCGCCGAGGTGATCGAGCGCGAGCTCGGCGGCCCGCCCGACCGGGTGTTCGCCGAGTGGGACCCGCAGCCGCTCGCGTCGGCGTCGATCGGCCAGGTGCACCGGGCGATCACCCACGACGACCGGGCCGTGGCGGTCAAGGTCCAGTACCCGGGCGTCGACCAGGCGATCCGGGCCGACCTCGACAACGCCGGGGTGCTCTTCGGCGCCGTCGGCATGATGTTCCCCGGCCTCGACCCCGGGCCGCTGGTGAACGAGATCCGGGCCCGGGTGGCCGAGGAGCTCGACTACCAGCTCGAGGCCCGCAACCAGAAGCTGTTCGCCGACTGGTACCGGGGCCACCC
>DATCLV010000458.1:0-2609 GCA_036563745.1 Acidimicrobiales bacterium
TGCTGGGGCTGCTCACCGGCGCGTTCGGGCCGGTCGCGGTCGCGGACCAGCGCGTGCTGGCGCCGATCCCGGCCGGCATGTCGTTCGCGGAGGCGGCGGCGACCCCGGTCGCGTTCCTCACCGCGTACTACGCGCTCGTCGACCTCGCCGGGCTGCGGGCCGGCGAGTCGGTGCTGGTGCACGCCGCGGCCGGCGGTGTCGGCGGCGCGGCCCTGCAGCTCGCCCGCCACCTGGGCGCCGATGTCTTCGCGACCGCGAGCCCGCGCAAGCAGGCCACGCTCGGCCTTCCGGCGGACCGCGTCGCCTCCTCCCGGGACCTGGAGTTCGAGGCCCGCTTCCGCGCCGCCACGCGGGGGCGCGGCGTCGACGTCGTGCTCAACGCGCTGGCCGGCGACTTCGTGGACGCCTCGCTACGGCTGCTGGCGCCGGACGGCCGGTTCGTCGAGATGGGCAAGACCGACATCCGCGACCCGGCGGCCGTCGCCGCGGCCCACCCGGGCGTCACCTACCAGGCGTTCGACCTGGTCGAGGCCGGGCCCGAGCGGCTCGGGGCGATGCTCGCCGAGGTGCTCGACCGGTTCGCCGCCGGCGACCTCCGGCCGCTGCCCCGCACCACCTGGGACGTCGGCCGGGCGGCCGAGGCGTTCCGCACCATGGCCCAGGCCCGGCACGTGGGCAAGCTGGTGCTGACCGTGCCGCCCTCGGCGTCCGTCGCCGTCGCCGACGCCGACGCCGACCCGTCGTCGCCGGCGCCGGGGACGGATCGGGAGGGCACGGTGTCGGAGGGCACGGCGCCGGCGGGCACGGTGCTGATCACCGGCGGGACCGGCGGGCTGGGCGCCCACGTCGCCCGTCACCTGGTCGCCCGCGGCGCTCGCCACCTCGTGCTCGCCGGCCGCCGGGGCCCCGACGCGCCCGGCGCCACCGAGCTGGCCGCCGAGCTCGAGGCCCGGGGCGCCACGGTGACGGTGGCGGCCTGCGACGTGGCCGACCGCGCGGCCGTCGCCGCCCTGCTCGACGCCGTCCCCGCCGACCGGCCCCTGCGCACGGTCGTCCACGCCGCGGGGCTCCTCGACGACGGCGTGATCGCCTCGCTCGACGCCGAGCGCCTCGCCCGGGTGCTCGCCCCCAAGGTGGCCGGCGCCTGGCACCTCCACGAGCTCACCCGCGAGCGGGGGATCGAGCTCGACGCCTTCGTCCTGTTCTCCTCGGCCGCCGGTGCCTTCGGGTCGGCCGGGCAGGCCAACTACGCCGCCGCCAACACGTTCCTCGACGCCCTCGCCGCCGCCCGCCGGGCCGAGGGCCTGCCGGCGGTGGCGCTGGCCTGGGGCTTCTGGGCCGAGGCCAGCGGCATGACCGGTCACCTCGGCGAGGTCGACAAGGCCCGCCTGCGGCGCGCCGGCTTCGTGCCGCTGGCCACCGACGACGGCCTCCGCCTGCTCGACGCCGGCCTCCGCCACGGCGAGGCGGCGCTGGTGGCGGCCCACCTGTCGCTGCCGGTGCTGCGCCGGTCGGCCCGGGCCGGGGCGCTGCCGGCGTCGTGGGGGCGGCTGGTCGGCGTGCGCCCCGACGCCGCCGCCCCGGCGGGTGCCGGCGACCCCGGTGCCGGCGCGGGCGGGGGCGACCTGGCGGGTGCGCTCGCCGTCCGGGTGGCGGGGCTCGGCGCCGACGAGGCGCGGCGTGCCGTGCTCGACGTGGTCCGCCGCGAGGCCGCGGCGGTGCTGGGCCACGGCGACGCCGACGCCGTCCCGCCCGACCGGGTCTTCAAGGAGCTGGGCTTCGACTCCCTGACCGCCGTCGAGCTGCGCAACCGGTTGCAGGCGGCGTCGGGGCTGCGGCTGTCGGCCACCCTCGTGTTCGACCACCCGACGCCCACCGCCCTGGCCGCCGAGCTGGCGGCGGCGCTGACCGCGACGGTGCCCGACACGGCGGCGGCCCCTGCCTCGGCGGTGCCGTCGGCCGCGGCGGCGACCGACGAGCCGCTGGCGATCGTGGGGATGGCGTGCCGGTTCCCGGGTGGGGTGGGGTCGCCGGAGGATCTGTGGGCGCTGGTGGTCGGTGGTGGCGACGCGATCGCCGGGTTCCCGACCGACCGCGGCTGGGACGTCGGCGCCAACGGCACCTACCCCCGGCGGGGCGGCTTCCTGGTCGACGCCGCGGGGTTCGACGCCGGCCTGTTCGGGGTGTCGCCGCGGGAGGCGGTGGCGATGGACCCGCAGCAGCGCCTGTTCCTGGAGGTGTGCTGGGAGGCGCTGGAGCGGGCGGGGGTCGATCCGCTGTCGCTGCGGGGCACCGACACCGGGGTGTTCGCCGGGGTCGGCGCCACCGGCTACGACCAGCTGGTCCGGGCCGACACGTCGGCAGCCGGCGGGGGCGACGGCTTCGTGCTGACCGGCGGGCTGGGTTCGGTGGTGTCGGGTCGGGTGGCGTATGTGTTGGGGTTGGAGGGGCCGGCGGTGACGGTGGACACGGCGTGTTCGTCGTCGTTGGTGGCGGTGCATCAGGCGGGGTTGGCGTTGCGGGCGGGGGAGTGTTCGTTGGCGTTGGCGGGTGGGGTGACGGTGTTGGCGACGCCGTCGTTGTTCGTGGATTTCGCGGCGCAGGGTGGG
>DATCLV010000486.1:0-2289 GCA_036563745.1 Acidimicrobiales bacterium
CTCCACCACGTTGCCGACGACCGTGTGGCCCGACCCGCTGTGCACCCGGATCGTGTAGCCGCCGCCCCGGAACAGGTTGTCCCGCAGCACCAGCCCGTCGCCCGAGTCGTCGGCCCAGAACACGTTGGCGGTCACGCTGCACGCCCGGTCGTCCGGGTCGCCGGTGCCGTTCTCGGGCCGCGTGCCCTCGCCCTCCCAGCGGGCGCAGCGCTGGTCGATCGTCGAGTGCTCCAGGACCTGGGGCGCGTCCGCCGTCGACGACGGCGCCCGGTAGCCCTGCAGGCCGTCGCTGTGGGCCTCGGAGCCGGCGGGGGCGCAGAGCTTGGCGTACGAGTCGCGCACCACGGCGTCGCCGCTGGAGAACCGGAAGGCGTCGCCGAAGTTCAGCACCTTCACCGCGATCGCCCGGTAGTGGCCGTCGCCGATCGCCGACGCGAAGTTGCAGTCCTCGCCGCCGTCGATCGTGACGTGCTCCAGGACCACGGGGTCGCCGCCGTCCACGCGCACGTTGACGCCCCAGTGCTCGCCGCCGCGGATCAGCGAGTTCCGGATCGTGACCCCGGGCGCGTAGATGTCGGGGCCGCAGTCGAAGATCTTGTGCTCGATCACCTGCCCCGGCGTCCGCAGGCTGCAGTCGCCGGTCCACGGCGTGAGCACCGACTCGTCCACCACCCCGGTCGTGGCCGCGGTCGGCCACGAGGACGCGGGCGGCGGGGGCGGTGCGGTCGTCGGTGGCGTGGTCGTGGTGGTCGACGTGGCCGTCGTGGTCGGCGGCGCGGTCGTCGTCGTGGTCGTGGTCACCGGCGCCGGGGTCGAGGTCGTCGTCGACGCCGTGGTCGGCGGTGACGCCCCGTCACCTCCCGGCGTGCAGGCGGCCCCGGCCGCGGCGACGACGACGATCCCCAGCAACATCCCCAGCCTCACGGCCGTGACGCTACCCCCCGCACGCTGCGGAGTGGGATCACTCCCACTCGATGGTGCCCGGGGGCTTGGACGTGATGTCGTAGGCCACCCGGTTGATGCCCGCCACCTCGCCGATGATCCGGTTGGCCATCGTGTCGAGCACCTCGTAGGGGATGCGGGCCCAGTCGGCGGTCATGGCGTCCTCGCTGGTGACCGCCCGGATGATGATCGGGTGCGCGTAGGTGCGCTCGTCGCCCATCACCCCCACCGACCGGATGTCGGGCAGCACCGCGAACGCCTGCCAGATCTCCCGCTCCAGGCCGGCGACCTTCAGCTCCTCCCGGACGATGGCGTCGGCCTCCTGCAGCATCGCCACCTTCTCGGGCGTCACCTCGCCGATGATCCGCACCGACAGGCCCGGGCCCGGGAACGGCTGGCGCCACACGATCTCCTCGGGCAGCCCCAGCTCGAGCCCCACCCGCCGCACCTCGTCCTTGAACAGGTTGCGGAGGGGCTCGACCAGCTCCATGGTCATGTCCTCGGGGAGCCCACCCACGTTGTGGTGGCTCTTGATCGTCGCGGCGCCGTCGCGGCCGCCCGACTCGATCACGTCCGGGTACAACGTGCCCTGGACCAGGTACTTCGCGTCCTCCAGGCCGCCGGCGTGCTCCTCGAAGATGCGGATGAACAGCTCGCCGACGATCTTCCGCTTGTCCTCCGGGTCGGTCACCCCGGCCAGGCGCTCGAAGTAGCGGTCGGCGGCCCGCACGTGGATCAGCTCGATCTTCTGGTGGCGCTGGAACGTCTCCACCACCTGCTCGGCCTCGTCCTTGCGGAGCAGGCCGTGGTCGACGAACACGCAGGTCAGCTGGGAGCCCACGGCCTTGTGGACCAGCGCGGCGGCCACCGCCGAGTCGACCCCGCCCGACAGCGCGCAGATCACCCGGCCGTCACCCACCTGGGCCCGCACCGCGGCGACCTGCTGCTCGATGATCGAGCTCATCGTCCAGCCGGCGCCGATGCCCGCCAGGTCGTGGAGGAACCGGACGATCACGTCCTGGCCGTGCGGCGTGTGCGACACCTCGGGGTGGTACTGGACGCCCCAGATGCGCCGCTCGGCCGACTCCAGCGCCGCCACCGGGGCGTCGGCCGTCGACGCCGTGGCCACGAAGCCGTCCGGGACGGCGGTGATGGCGTCGAAGTGGCTCATCCACACGGTCTGGTCGGCGGGCTGGCCGGCCAGGAGGCCGTCGCCGCCGGGCCGGGCCGCGTCCGGCGCCACGTGCAGGATCGTGCGGCCGTACTCGCCGCGCCCGCCCCGGGCCACCTCGCCGCCCAGCTGCTGGGCGATCAGCTGGGCGCCGTAGCAGATGCCCAGGATGGGGA
>DATCLV010000527.1:0-1710 GCA_036563745.1 Acidimicrobiales bacterium
GGTCAACGCGGCCGACGCCAACCTCTACGCCAGCTACAGCGAGGCCGCCACCAAGACCAAGGTCACCACACCGACGATCCTGGCCACCGACGACCCGGTGCAGCACCTGCTCCGGCGGGTCACGTTCGGGCCGAACCCGGCGCTGGTCGAGGAGGTCCACGCCGAGGGGATCGACGCCTGGCTCGCCCGGCAGCTCGACCCCGGCAGCATCGAGGACGGGGTGGCCGAGGAGGTCTTCAGGCTGTTCCCGCTGGCCGGCATGGGCCCGGCCGAGATCCAGGGGGCGATCGAGCGCTACCACTGGGACGCCATGTTCGAGTACGGGCAGGCGACGCTCGGCCGGCAGATCTGGTCGCGCCGCCAGCTCTTCGAGGTGATGGTCGACTTCTGGGCCAACCACCTCAACGTGTCGACGCCCAGCGGCGCCGGGTGGGACGTCGCCCCCGACTACCACGAGCACGTCATCCGCGCCCACGCCCTGGGCTCGTACACCGACATGCTGCTGGCGGCCATGCGCCACCCGGCGATGCTGCGGTACCTCTCGAACGACCTGTCCGACAAGGACGACGTCAACGAGAACCTGGGCCGTGAGCTGCTGGAGCTCCACACCGTCGGCGTCGCCTCCGGCTACACCGAGGAGGACGTCCGCAACAGCGCCTACATCCTCACCGGCCGCACCGTGACCACGGAGCGGACGATGCAGGAGATGGGCGAGATGGGTGACATGGGCGACATGGCCATGGGCGACATGGGCATGGGGATGGGCAGCTACGGCGGCACGTTCCTCTACGAGGCGGAGAAGCACTGGATCGACCCGGTGAAGGTGCTCGACTTCACCCACCCCAACCCGACCCGGGAGGGCGGCCTGGAGGTGGGCGACGAGTACCTCCGCTACCTGGCCACGCACCCGTCGACCGCCCGGAACATCGCCCGCAAGCTGGCGATCCGGTTCGTGTCCGACGCCCCGCCCGACACGCTGGTCGAGCGGCTGGCGCAGGCCTACCTCGACAACGACACGCAGATCGTGCCGGTGCTCGACGTGCTGTTCCGCTCCGGCGAGTTCTGGGCGTCGGTGGGCCAGAAGGTGCGCCGCCCGCTGGAGAACGCGGTGGCCGCCGCCCGGGCCGTCGAGGTCAAGCCCGGCGGCGACACCCGGAAGGCGCTCGAGAACTTCTACTGGCAGGTGGGGTCGATGGGGCACCGGCCGCTGGCCTGGCCGTCGCCCGACGGGTACCCGGACGTCCGCCAGGCGTGGCGCTCGACCAGCGCCGTCCTGCAGGGCTGGAACTTCCACCGGTCGCTGATCCAGGGCTGGCAGGAGGGCCTCACCTACGTGCCGGCCGAGGAGCTGGTGGCCGGGCGGCCGGCCGCCACGATCGGCCAGTACGTCGACAGCCTGTGCGAGCGGCTGTGCCTCCAGACGTTCCAGCCGGCCCACCGCGACGCCCTGATCGCGTTCACCGAACACCCGGCGGAGGCCTCCCCCGAGGACGCCTGGATGCACGACCTGGTGAACCACCTGGCGCCGCTCGTCCTCGACTCCCCCTACTTCTCGCTGCGGTGAGGCGACCGATGGGACCGATGCGACCGATGCGATCGACAGGCACCACCCACCCCCGGGCCCGGCTCCTCGACCGGCTCGTCCGGGCCCGCGCCGAGCAGGTGGCCGCCGACGAGGCCCGCCGCCGCGACATCTGGTCGTCGCGGGTG
>DATCLV010000533.1:0-4856 GCA_036563745.1 Acidimicrobiales bacterium
GGCTGGGCGAGTACCAGGCGCAGGCGGCGATCGCCGCGCTCCACGCCGACGCGCCCCGGGTCGAGGAGACCGACTGGGTGCAGATCGTGGAGTGGTACGACGAGCTGCTGCGGTTCGCCGACACGCCGATCGTGCGGCTGAACCGGGCGGTGGCCGTCGGCGAGGCGGACGGGGCGCGGGCGGGGCTGGCGGCGCTGGCCGAGATCCCCGAAGACGTTCCGCGGTGGACGGCGGTCGCCGCGCACCTCCACGAGCGCAACGGCGACCTCGAGCTGGCGGCCCGCCTCTACGCCGAGGCGGCCGACCGGGCGACCGACCGGGCCGAGCGCGACCACCAGCTCCGCCAGGCCGCCCGTCTCAACCAGCGCCGCCGCGGCGGCTCGACGCCGAAATTGGGTGATCTTCGGGGGTAGAGCCCCCGAAGATCACCCAATTTCGTCGGGTCGCCAGGTCGTCGGGTCAGTACTCCGGCAGGTGGGCGGCGATCAGCTCGGCCATCGCGGCGGCGCCGGTGCGGCTCAGGTGGATGCCCTCCCCGTCGCCGAACCACTCGGGGTGGTCCTTGGCGGCCGAGTGCCAGTCGATGATGCGCAGGTTGGGCCAGCGGGCGGTGGCGCCGGTGATGACCGCGTTGTTCGGTCCCTCGTACGACCGGGGCTCGTGCAGGGTGAGCGCCAGGACCAGGCGCTGGTCGGCGACCTCGGCCATGAGGGCATCGAACTCCTCGGCCGACATCGGCCCGTTGTTGCCCAGGTGGAGGACGACGGCGCCCCCGAGCTGGCCGGCGGCGCGAGCGGCCCGGAGGGCGTCGATGCCGCTGGGGATGTCCTCGGCCCCGCAGCCGTCGCCCCGCCAGGTGGGCTGGCGGCAGCCGCGGGCGTCGACGGTGACCCGCCAGTTGGGGATCCCCTGGATCGGCTCGACCGCGCCGAGCATCACGGAGTCGCCCACCGCCAGCAGCGTGTGGCGGATCGGGGCCGGCATCGGGGCGGCGGTGCGGGTGAGCAGCTGCATCTCGGGCGACTCGGTGAACCCGACCGCGATCGCGCCCCGGGGCTCGCCGGCGTCGAGCCGGGCCCGCCACTGGGACTCGCCGACGGGGTCGACCGGGCGGTCGAGGACGTCCCGGTACAGCGACCGCACGAACTCGGCCGGGGTCATCTGCCCGAGCCGCTGGTCGGACGTGACGACCTCCTCGGCCAGGAGGGCGAGGGGCACGCCGTCGAGGTAGCGGGCCACGGCGGCGTCGAGCGTCACCCGGTCGGGCCACTCGCCCCGCAGGCCCAGGTACATGCGCACGATCGAGTGCTCGATGCCGGCCGGGGCCAGCGGCCGCCGGGGCGGCAGCGGCGGCGGCGTGTCGGTGCGGTCCACGTACTCGGCCGACTCGGTGAGCGCGGTGACGACCATCGACCGGGGCGCCCCGGCCCGCAGGTGCTCGGCCCAGCTGCGGCGGTCGTGGTCCGACGGGGCCCGGCCGAGCAGGTCGTCGTAGATCCGCTCGACGAACGCGCGGTCGTCGAGGCGGCCGTAGCGCTCGACGAACCTCGGCCCGCCGACCAGCTCCTGGGCCAGGGCGGCGAGGGGCTCGCCGTCTCGGTAGCGGGTGACGAGGGGGTCGAGGCGCGCGGGGTCGGCCTCGCCTTCGGTGGCGCGCAGCAGGCGGACCACCGACCCCTCGACCCCCGGCTCGGCGAGGGGGAGGCGCTCGGCGAGGGCGGCGTCGGGATCGTTCGAGTCCGCGCCGTCCTCGGGACGGAACATCAGGAAGGCCGCAGCGCCCGCCACGACCACGGCCCCAGCGGCAAGCCAGCGGAGGCGCATCGGCTCATCGTGACAGCTGCACCAGCACCGGGCGCGGACCTCCCGGCACCGACCGTGACGACCTCGGGCGCCGCCCACCCCACGGTGCCGCCCGAGGTGCCGCGCACGTCGGGCGAACGGGTCGTGTCCGGACCGCCGCGGGGACCTCTACCGTGACCGCATGACCCACGGCGAACCGGCCCCCGGAACGGGAACGGAAGCGAGGCCCGTTCCCGTTCCGGGGGCCGGTGCCGCGCCGTCGGACGACCCGGGGGGCTCGGGCGACTCGGGCGGCTCGGCCGACTCGGCCGACGAGGCCGCGGCGCGGGGCGGCCCCGTCGGGACCGGGCCCGAGGCCGGAGCCGACGCCGAGGCGCTGCTCCGGCGGGTCGTGACCGGCTCGGTGGCGCAGCTCCTGCGGCACGACCCGGGCGCCCGGCAGGGCATCCCCGAGGACGTGCACAAGTTCCGGGTGGCGACCCGGCGACTGCGGTCGGACCTCGGCACGTTCCGGTCGGTCCTGGATCGGGCGTGGTCCCGGCCCCGGCGCGACGAGCTGCGCTGGCTGGGGGGCGAGGTCGGCGCCGTGCGCGACCTCGACGTGTTCACCGACCGGCTCGGCACCCGGCTGGCGGCCCGGTCCGACCACGGCGGCCCGGCCGGCGAGACGCTGCTCGACCGCTTCCGCGGCCGGCGGGCCGCCGCCCTCACCCGCCTGCAGGCGACCCTGCGGGGCGAGCGCTACCGGGCGCTGCTGCACCTGCTGGTCGACGCCGGCGAGGAGCCCCGGTTCGACCCGCCCGGGGCGGCCGCCACCCCGGCCGCCGACCTGGCCCGCCGCGTGGTGGGCCGGGCCTGGCGGGCGCTGGCCGAGGGCGTCGAGGACCTCGCGCCCGACCCGCCCGACCACGAGCTCCACGAGGTCCGCATCCTCGCCAAGCGGTGCCGCTACGCCGCCGAGGCCGTCGCCCCGGTGATCGGCGGGGAGGCGGCCCGGTTCGCCGCCGCCGTCGAGGCCGTGCAGACCGTGCTGGGCGACCACCAGGACACCGTTGTCGCCGAGCAGGTCCTCGCCGAGGCGGCGACTCACGAGGACGACGGCCGCGGCGACGGCGAGACCGTCGGGAGCGACGGCACCGCCGCGCTGGTCGCCGAGCTGATCGAGGCGGAGCGGGCCGATCGCCGGCGCCTGCGGGCCGAGTGGCCGGTGGTGTGGGCGGCCGCCGCCGACCCAGACCTCCGCCGCTGGTTCACCGCCACCGAACCTGGGTGATGTTCGGGGGTGGAGCCCCGCGAGATCACCCGGCCTCGGGGGGATCGACGGGCTCGACGCGGAACACCGGGTGCTTCGGCGCCCGGGCGAGCAGCTCCTCGTCGCCGGAGCCGGCGTCGACCCCGTCGAAGAACACCCCGACCTCCGCCTTCCACCTCCGCAGGTAGGCCCGCAGGACGTCGACCTTCTCGGCGTCGGGCAGCTCGGTGGCCCGGTACTCGGTGCGGCGCGTGCCGACGATGAGCGCGAGGCGACCGTCGTTCGCCCGGACGTTGCGGACCCACTGGCCCTCGCCCCGGGGCGACACCAGGTACTGCCGGCCGTCGTGGTCGAGCAGGTTCACCGGGGTGCGGCGGGGCACACCCGTCGACCGGCCGGGGACCTCGAGCACCCGGCTCCCCCAGACGCTGACGCCCAGGCGGGTGAGGCCGGCGACGGCCCGGTTGAACACGTTCCGGGTGAACCACCCCGGCTTCCGGTAGTGCGCCACGTCGGTCGCTCCCTCTGCCGGGAGGTCACGGCCCCCCGGCGCAGCCAGTCTCGTCGCTCACACGTACCCGCGGAGGCGGACCGCCTCGGCGACCCGCCGCACGCCCAGGGCGAACGCCGCGGTCCGGAGGGTCACCCCCTCGTCGTCGGCGAACCGCTGGGTCGCCTGGTAGGCGCCCGACAGCCGGTCGGCCAGCTCGGCCAGGAACCGCTCCTCCTTCCACGTGAACTGCTGGATGTTCTGCGTCCACTCGAAGTAGGAGCCGGTGACACCGCCGGCGTTGGCCAGAATGTCGGGCACCACGATCACGCCCCGGTCGGCGAGGATCTTGTCGCCCGACGGGGTGGTCGGGTGGTTGGCGCCCTCGACCACGATGCGGGCCCGGATGCGGTCGGCGTTGGCGTCGGTGACGACCGGGCCGAGCGCGGCGGGCACGAGGACGTCAACGTCGAGCTCCAGCAGCTCCGGGTTGCCGACCGCCTCGATCCCGTCCCGACCCACGGCCTCGACCACCGAGCCGCCCCCGGCCACCAGCCCCACCAGCGCGTCGACGTCGAGGCCCTCGGGCCGGACGACGCCGCCGTGGACGTCGGACACCGCCACCACCGTCGCGCCCTTCTCGACCAGCGCCCGGGCCGCCCACGACCCGACCTGGCCGAACCCCTGGATCGCCACCCGCTGGCCCCGGAGGTCGACGCCCAGGTGGCGGCACAGCGCGGCCAGCACCTCGACCGCGCCCCGCCCGGTGGCCGACTCCCGGCCCGGCGCCCCACCGAACGCCACCGGCTTCCCGGTGACGATGGCCGGCGAGTAGCCGTGGAGCAGCGAGAACTCGTCGAGCATCCACGCCATCACCTGGGCGTCGGTGTTCACGTCGGGGGCGGGGATGTCGCGGTACACGCCCAGCACGTGGTGGATCGACCGGGTGTAGCGGCGGGTCATCCGCTGGACCTCGTCGCGGGTCATGCCGGTGGGGTCGACCTCAACGCCGCCCTTGGCGCCACCGAAGGGCAGGTCGAGGAGCGCGGTCTTCCAGGTCATGAGCGACGCCAGCGCCCGCACCTCGTCGAGGTCGGCGGAGGGGTGGAACCGGACGCCGCCCTTGTAGGGGCCGCGGGCGCCGTTGTGCTGGACCCGGTAGCCCCGCACCACCGTGAGGTCGCCGCTGTCCAGGCGCACCGGCACCTGCACGGCGACCTCGCGGTAGCTGCTGCCGAGCACCTCCCGGGTGTCCTCGTCGAGGTCGAGGAGGCGAGCCGCCTCGTCGAAGTAGGCGGCGACCGCCTGCAC
>DATCLV010000538.1:0-8824 GCA_036563745.1 Acidimicrobiales bacterium
GCCCCAGGCCCGTGGACCGGCGGCTGTCGGACGTGCGGCCCCGGGCCAGCGCCGCCTCCGGGTCGGCGATGCCGGGACCGGCGTCGTCCACCCGCACCTCGGCCTCCGCACCGCTCGACCCGCTCCCCGATCCACCAGGACCACCGGGTCGCACCACCAGCGACACCCGGTACGCGGTGCCTTCGGGGGTGTGCTGGAAGACGTTGCCCAGCACGGCGTCGAGCGCCGCGGCCAGCTCCCCCTCGCTCGCACCGACCGGTACCGCCCCCGTCGCCTCGACGACGAGCGACCGCCCGCGGCCGTCGTCGTCGGCCAGCGCCGCCCAGAACGCCGCCCGGTCGCGCACCACCGCGACCAGGTCGGCCCGGGCCCGCACCGACCGGTCGTGCAGGGGCCGCTGCGCCTCCCGGATCACGTCGGTGACGGCGGCTTCGAGCCGGTCGAGGTCGGCGCCGAGGTCGGGGTCGCCGGTGGCCTCGACGTCGAGGCGGAGGGCGGTGAGCGGGGTGCGGAGCCGGTGCGACAGGTCGGCGACCCGGGCCCGCTCCGCCGACCGCAGCTCGTCGATGCGGTCGGCGAGGAGGTTGAGGGCGCGGGCGGCGTCGCCCAGCTCCGGGGTGGCG
This sequence comes from Acidimicrobiales bacterium, assembly GCA_036563745.1. Taxonomy (GTDB): domain Bacteria; phylum Actinomycetota; class Acidimicrobiia; order Acidimicrobiales; family VFJN01; genus DASXTK01. The sequence continues at coordinate 624 of DATCLV010000538.1, forward strand.
CCGGGGATGACGCGGGCGTCGGGGTCGCCGCTCGCCAGGGTGCGGGCGGTGGCGGCGAGCGCGGTCGCCTCCCGGGTGAGCGACCGGCCCAGGCGGTCGGCGATCAGCCCGGCCGCCGCCACCAGCGCCACGCCGACCAGCGCCAGCGCCGTCCACGACCGGGCGACCCCCTGCGTGAGCAGGGCGTCGGGCAGGCGGGCGCGGACGACCGACGTGCCGTCGCCGGTGACCACCGGCGTGTAGAGGTCGAGCCCGCCGTCGGTCTCGACGCTGAACGACCGCTGCCGGGCCAGGGTGAGCGCGGCGTCGTCGGCGGGCGCGTCGTCGCCGACCCGGGTGCCGTCGGGCAGCCACACCGCCAGCCGCCCGTCGGCGCCGGTCGAGGTGAGCGTGACCGCCGAGGCCACGGTGGTCGGGTCGGCGCCGGCGGCCAGCGCCGGGGCCAGCGACGCCATGTCGCGCTCGGCGCCGCTGACCGCCCGGTCGTGGGCGACCGACCGCACGAGCCCCGCCAGCGGCACCACGAACGCCACCACCACCAGGGCTGTGGCGGCGACCGTGATCGCCAGGAGGCGGCGTCTCATCCGGGCTCCGGCCCCTGGTCGCCCGGGCCGCCCGACCCCGAGCCCGAGGTCGGGTCCGCCGTCGCGCCCGGCGACGGCGGCTCCAGCTTGATCCCCACGCCCCGCACCGTGTGCAGGTAGCGGGGCGCGGCGGCCGTCTCGCCCAGCTTCCGGCGCAGCCACGACAGGTGGACGTCGACGGTCTTGTCGGCCCCGCCGTAGGGCTGGCGCCACACCTCGGCCAGCAGCTCCCGGCGGGTCACGACCTCGGGGCTGCGGCGGGCGAGGCAGGCGAGCAGGTCGAACTCGAGGCGGGTGAGGTCGAGCACGCGGTCGCCCAGCCGGGCGGTGCGGCGGGCCGTGTCGACCGCCAGCTCGCCGATCCGCAGCTCGGTGGCCGCCGCCCCCTCGCCACCGCCCCGGCGCAGCACCGCCCGGATGCGGGCCTCGATCTGCGCCGCCGCGTACGGCTTGACCACGTAGTCGTCGGCCCCGGCGTCGAGCAGCGCCACGATCTGGGCCTCGTCGTCGCGGGCGGTGGCGACGATCACCGGCACCTGCGAGACGCCCCGCACCATGCCCAGCACGTCACGGCCGTCGATGTCGGGCAGGCCCAGGTCGAGCACCACCACGTCGGGCCGCCAGTCGACCACCGCCGCCAGCGCCGCCGTCCCCGACGACTCGGCCCGCACGACATGGCCGGCCGCGGTCAGACCCCGGGCCAGCACCTCCCGGATGCGCTGGTCGTCCTCGACCACGAGCACCGACGCCATGCCCCGGAACCGTACGGCGCCGCGCCGCAGGTGGGGTGCGACTTAACCGAGCCTTGGGAAACGCTTGGGCGCGGCCTAGGCCGCGGCACGGCAGGATGCGGGGGTGCGCCGATCCCTGACGTTCGCGGCCGTGTGGGTGGCGGCCGCCGCGGTCGCCACCACGGCGGCCTGGCAGGGCGTCGGCCTGGTCACGAGCGAGGTGACCGACAACCGGCCCGGGTCGCTGACCGCGGCCGGCGTCGAGGCCGAGCTGGGCGAGCTGGCGGAGCGGACCGGCGGCACGGGCGGGACCGGCGGTCCGGTGACCACGCCGACCACCGCACCGGGCGAGCCGACGACCCCCACCACGCCGACGACCAGCGCACCCACGACCACCGCGCCGGGCGAGACCCGCACCTACACCTCGACCGGCGGCAGCGCGGTCCTCCGCTTCTCCCCCGCCGGCGTCGTGGTCGTCTCGTCGGTCCCGAACCCGGGCTTCGGCGTCGAGATCGAGCCCGAGCACGGCAACGGCGTCCGGGTCGAGTTCGAGAGCGACGGCCACCGCAGCCGCATCGACGGCTGGTGGGACGGCGGCCCCCGGGACCGGGTCCGCGAGGACCCGCACTGAGCGCCACGGCACCCGGCGGATCTCAACTCCCTCTTAACCATCGCCGGAGGACCGGTTAGGCGGCGGTGCCGGATCGTGAGGGCATCGCAGCCCACCAGAAAGGACCAGCGATGCAACTCCCCCGCACCACCGCTCGCCTCGCCCTCGTCGCCGCCGGGGTGCTCGGCGCCGCCGGCGCCATCGGCGTGGCCGAGGCCGCGACCGACGGCGGCGACGACCCGACGACCGTCCAGGCCGCCTCGTCCGGCTCGCCCCGCTCGTCCGACGACGGTCCCGGCGACATCAGCGGCCCCTGCGACGAGGCCGAGCACGCCGACGACCCCCGCTGCGCCGGCGTGACCGTCCCCGGCGGCGGGACCCCGCCGTCCGCCCCGACCACGGCGCCCGGCGGCACCGCCGGCACCACGCCGACGGCGCCGATGCCCCCGGGCGGGAGCACCGTCCCGACCCCCGGCGGCACCGTCGCCTACACGTTCGACGGCACCACCCTGCACCTGGCCGGCGCCATCCCGGCGTCCGGCTGGGCCGTCGAGATCGAGCAGTCGAGCGGCCGGGAGCTCGAGGTCGACTTCCGCTCGGGCAGCCAGCGGGTGCAGGTGAACGTCGAGGTCGAGGACGGCCGGCCCCGGGAGCGGGTGCGCCTCCGGGACGACGCCGACGACACCGACGTCCGCATCGAGGACGGTGTGGTCGACCGGGACCACCTCGACGACGACAGCTCGGGCTCGGGCCGCGGCCACTCCGGTGACGACTCGGGCCACCACGACGGCCGCGACGACTCGGGTCACCACGGTGGCGACGACGACTCGGGCTCCGGCAGCCGCCACTCCGGTGGCCACGACGACGACTGATCCGTCGCCCGTCCGGCCATCGCTCCCCCAGCGCGACGATGCCCGCCCCGCTCTCCCGGGGCGGGCATCGTCGCGTGGGGTACCGCACCGGCCCGCGCCGGACCGGACGTCAGGCGGGGCGGGCGTCGGCGCGGACGCCGAGCGGGGTCCGCGCCTTGGGCTTCACCACCGAGAGGAGCGTCGCCAGGCCCAGGACCACGCAGTGGGCGAACACCGGGCCGGGCAGCTCGCCGGTGACGCCGTCGTCGACCGCCCGCTGCATCGTCGGCGCCACCACCAGCACGTCGGTGGCGATCACCGCGACCGTGCCCAGCTCCTTGGCGACCACCCACCAGTGGCGGGCGAGCCCCCACCGCGTGGTGAGCGACAGGGCGACGCCGGTGGCGGCGGCCGCCAGGCCGAGCGGGACCGACAGGTCGACCGTCGCACCGATCACGTCGTAGAAGGCCACGTCACCCCGCGACTGGCCGACCATCCCGACGAACGCCACCGTGATCGCCAGCCCGAACCACCCGACCGCCGTGAGCACGTGGGCCACGAGCAGCGCCTGGTGGCCGCGGCGACCGAGCCGGCGGGACCGCGACCGGCCCGAGCGGGTGACGCCCTCGGGGATGCGGGGGCGGGGACGGGTCATGGTGCTGTCGTCCTGGAGTGCGAGTGCCATGGGTCCAGCGTGCGACCCGGCGGCGCTCCGGTCGTCGCCCCGGGGTCACCACTTCGGCTACGCCCGCCGGGGTAGCCCCGGCAACCTCGGCTACTCCCGCCGGTGTACGAACCTGCCCCCGAGACGGGGAGCCGGCGACCCGTCTCGGGGGCAGGTTCGGGCTAGTTCGTGGAGGTCGGGTCGTCGAGCAGACCCGTCGTCACCAGGTCGACCGCCGAGCGGGCCAGGGCGGTCAGGATCGTCGCGGCGATCGGGGCGAAGATGGCGCAGAACGGGACCCGGGTCGGGTCGCTGCCGGTCACCATGACGGGCCCGAACACGGCGACCAGGGCGGCGATCGCCCACACCCCGGCCACCGCCACCGCCATCGGCCGGTGGAGGGTCCGGTGGGCCGCCGAGCGGCCCGGCCCCGACCAGAAGCGGACCACGGCGAGGGTGGCGACCGAGCCCCACAACCACGTGGCGAAGGCGGCGACCGGCATGTGCTGCTGCTCGCTGCCCGTCACCATGTCGGGGCTGAAGAGGCTGATGGCGGCGACGGCGACCCAGATGCCGCCGAGCGCGATGGCCAGGCTGTCGAGCTCGTCCCGGCGCTGGGTGGAGAGGTCGGTGGCAGGCATGGGACGACGGTACGACGGGGACCCTCCGACGTCTTCCCCCTCCGGAGTGAACGCGCGCGTCCGACGGGAGGCGGACCCCCTCCCCGGCCGGTCCGGCCCGGCCGCTCCGGCCCGGCGCCCCGGCGGGACGGCGACCGCTCCCAGCGCGCTGCTGTCCGTGCTGGGAGTAGCGGACGAGCGCCACCGAGCGCGCGGTGGAATGCTGGGGCCCATGTGGGCTGTACGAGCGGTGATGGTGGGGGCGCTCGCGACCGTGCTCTCGGCCGCCTGTGGCAACGGCGGCGGCGGCGCGGTGGTCGACGAGCCGGTGTCGACGGAGGGGCCCGGATCGGCAGGCACGGAGGCCGCAGGGGACACGACCGTCCGGCCCTGCTTCGTCCTCACCCAGGCGGAGGTCGAGGCGCTGCTCGGGGCGCCGATCACCGCCGGGCCGAACCCCTACGGCGGCACCGGCGGCTGCGGGTGGGTGGCGCAGGTCGAGGACGAGGACAAGGACATCAGCGACACCCGCACGGTCGACCTCCAGGTCCACGAAGCGGCGACCTCCCTCGAGGAGGTGCTGACCCTCGACGGCCAGCCCTCCACCGTGCCCGACCTCGGGGAGCAGGCGCTCGTCGAGACGAGCAGCAGCGGGCCCCCGGCGGTGATGGTCGCCTTCCGGACCGGTCAGCGGGTCGTGTCGCTGCGGTACCAGGTCGAGAGCATGGGGACGGCCACCCTCGACCCCCGGAGCGACCCGGCGCCGGTGCTCGACACCGCCCGCGCCCTGGCCGGGCACCTCGCCGACCCCCAGAGCTGAGACCGCCGGGCGCAGCGGGCGCCCGCCCGGCCCCTCGGGCCGCGGCGAGCACTGTGCCCGGGCCCGAGCACCGGATCGGCCCAGGTCAGCGCCGAGCTCCCGACGAAGGGCACGCAGAGGTGCGATCCTCGTGACACCCGGTGGGCGGCAGCGGACGTCCGCCCACCCGGACGGGGGAGGCCCCACATGGCCGAGATGCCGCGACTCGATCGCCGCCGGTTCCTGGCCGGCACCGCGACCGCCGCCACCGCCACCGCCCTCGGCGCCGCCGGGGCGGGCCCGTTCGCCGGGTTCCTGGCGGGCCCGGCCGCCGCCGCGCCCCGGCCCACGCTGGGCCCGGTGCCCGACGCCCGCGACGGCGTCGTCCGGCTGCACCTGCCGCCCGGCTTCGCGTACCGGTCGTTCCACGACACCACGGAGCCGGTCACGCTCGACGACGGGACGGTGCTGCCCGGTCGTCACGACGGCATGGCCGCCTTCCGGGGTCGCCACGGTCGGGTGGTCCTGATCCGGAACCACGAGGTCAACAACCCGGGCCCGGCGTTCGGCGACCCGTCGCTCGCCTACGACCCGCAGGGCCAGGGCGGCACCACCACCATCGAGGTCACCCGCTACGGCGAGGTGATCTCCGCCCACACGAGCTGCAACGGCACCCAGATGAACTGCGCAGGGGGGCCGATGCCGTGGGGCGCCTGGGTCACCTGCGAGGAGACCGTCAACGGGCCCGACGTCGGCCCCGACTTCACCGGCGCCTCCAACATCCCGCTCACCAGGAAGCACGGCTACCTCTTCGAGGTGCCGATCGGCCACCGCGGCGCCCGGCGCCGGCCCATCACCCGGGCGGGCCGGTTCGCCCACGAGGCCGTGGCCTTCGACCCGATCGGCGGCGTCCTCTACATGACCGAGGACAACTTCGGGTTCCCGTCGGGCTTCTACCGCTACACGCCGAAGCGCCACCCGCTGCTCACCCGGTCGATCACCGACGACGGGCGCCTCCAGATGCTCGCCGTCGTGGGGCGACCGAACGCCGACCTGGCGGCGTCGCAGCCCAAGGGTGCCAGCTACCGCGTGACCTGGGTCGACATCGACGACCCCGACCCCACCTTCCCCTACACGCCCGGCGAGACCGCGCCGACCAGCAACGACGACGCCATCTGCTACGTCGGCGACCAGGGCCGGGCCAAGGGCGCGGCGCGGTTCTCGCGCCTGGAGGGCTGCGTGTACGACCGCGGCACCGTCTACTTCACCTCCACCCAGGGCGGCGGGCCGCCTGAGCCCGGGCCGAGCGACACGGTCGACGGCTGGGGCAACGGCACCGGGCAGGTGTGGGCCTACGACACCCTGCACCGGCGGCTGCGGCTGGTGTACGAGTCGCCCGGCGTCGACGTCCTCGACCTGCCGGACAACGTGACGGCCAGCCGACGCGGCACCCTGGTGCTGTGCGAGGACAGCACCGGCGACAACTACCTGCGGGGCCTGTCGCCCCGGGGAGAGGTGTGGGACCTCGCACGCAACCGGCTGCTGGCGCCGGACGGCACACCCCGGTTCGGCGACGAGTTCGCCGGGGCCACGTTCAGCCCGGACGGCCACACCCTGTTCGTGAACGTCCAGGCCAGCCGGGGCATGACGTACGCGATCTGGGGCCCCTGGCACAAGGTGGGCGTGTAGTCGTCGACCCCGACGCCGCCCCGGCGGTCCCGGCGGCGTCCGAGGCCGGGACCGCGAGCCTGCAGGGTCGATCCGAACGAGGCGGCCGGCACCGCCGGTGCGCCCGATGCGGCTGATGCGGCGACCCCGGCTCCGGGGCCTGCACGATCTGCGGGAGCAGGTCGGCCGGTCGCTCCGGCTCCTGTGGCTGCCGCCGTGGCGGCGCGCCCCGCTGCGGGCCTGGCGGACGCCGTCGCTGTTCCTCGGCGTGGCGGTGGCCGCGTTCGTCCTCGGCGTCGCCGGGGCGTCCCGGCCGATGTTCGTCGCGTCGACGGCCCGGGCGTCGCTGACCCGTGACGTGGAGGTCGGCTGCCGGTTCGACGTCGGCTTCCGGGCGGAGCGGTCGGTGGCGGTCACGCCGCCGGACAGCGGGATCACCGCCGGCCTGCCCATCGGGCCCGTGACCCAGGCGCTCGACGCCGAGCTGGCCGACGTCCCCGGCATCGACCCCCTCGTCCTGTCGGTGATCGGTGGACAGGCCCAGGTGTTCCCCGGCGGCGGGGACGGTGCCATCGCCGCCGCCGGCGGCGACGCCGAGGAGGTCCAGCTCATCGGGCGGACCGGCTTCCTCGACCACATCGACGTGGTCGAGCGGGGGGACGGACCCGGCATCTGGCTGGCCGACGTGTCGGCCGAGCGGCTCGGCGTCGGTCCGGGCGACGAGGTGACCGTGCGGCCCAGCGCCGCCGAGCCCCGCGTCGTGCCGGTGGCCGGTGTCTACCGCGACCTGCGGGCCGGTCGCGACCGGCACTGGTGCTCGATGCGGTGGTACTTCGAGCCCCGCTCGGCCGGTGGCAGCGCCCCGGCCGTCGTCGCGCTGTTCGACCCGGACGAGCTGCGAGGCCTGCTGGCCGCCGCCGGGGTGCACAGCGCCGAGGCCTGGTGGGAGTACCCACCCGACCCGGAGTCCTGGGACCTGCCGACCGCCGACGCCGCCACCCGGGAGCTGGCGCGGATCGTCGACCGGGCCAACAACCGGATCACCGGCCTGGGGGCCGCGCTCGGCTACGGACCGTCCAGCGCCGACATCCCCCGCAGCGTCCGCAAGGCCGAGCGCACGGCGGCGTCGGTCGAGTCGGTGGCCGGACCGGTGGCCCTGGGCACGATCGGCGTCGCGGTCGTGATGCTGCTGGCGGCGGCCCGGAGCTGGCTGACCCGCCGGGCCCAGGAGGTGACGGTCCTGTCGCTGCGGGGCGCCGGTCCGCTGACGCTGGCGCTGAAGGCGACGGCCGAGCTGCTGCCGGCCCTCGTCGTGGGCACCGGGCTGGGCGTGGCGAGCGCCGTGGCGGTGGTGCGCGCCATCGGGCCGCACCCGCGCGTCGGCGACGAAGCCGTCGCCGACGGTCTCCTGGTGGTGGGCGCCGCCCTGGTCGTGGCGCTGGTGGCGCTGACCGTGGTCGTGGCGGCCGGGGTGCGGCGGGTGGGCGTCGGCGCCGGCGGCGCTGCCCCCCGCCGGTCGTTGCCCCCGTGGGAGCCGGCCGTCCTGGCGCTGGCCGCGGCGGCGCTCTACGAGCTGCGCACCCGGGACACCGTGGTCGACGAGACCCACGTCGACGGGCTGCTCCTGCTGTTCCCGCTGCTGCTCCTCGCCGGTGGGGCCGGGTCGGTGGCGCG
>DATCLV010000541.1:0-3002 GCA_036563745.1 Acidimicrobiales bacterium
CTCCATGAGCGCCTCGCCGAGCACCTCGAGCGCCCGGGTGAGGCCGGCGGCGCCGATGCGCTGGCCGAGGTCGCGGGCCCGCTCCTTCTCGGCCTCGGGGAGGTGGTCGTCGCCGGCGCCCATGACCGCGAGGAAGGCGTCGCGCAGCCGCACGATGAGCGCCTCGCCGAGCGCCCGGGGCTCCCGGCCGGTGGCCGTCGCCTGCGACACCGCCACGAGGATGGCGCCGGGGTCGCGGGCGGCGAGGGCGTCGAGGATGGCGTCGACCGGGGCCGTGTCGGACACGACCTCGCCGAGGGCCGCCACCTGGTCGAGCGCCGACAGCGTGTCGCGGGCGGACCCGCCGCCGGCCCGCAGCACGTGCGACACGGCGTCGTCGGGGAGGCCCAGCGCCGCGTCCTCGATGACGTGCCGGATGTGGCCCTCGAGGACGTCGGGCGGGAGCAGGTGGAAGCCGAAGTGCTGGGTGCGGCTGCGGATCGTGGGCCGGACCTTCTGCGGGTCGGTGGTGGCCAGCACGAACACGACGTGGTCGGGCGGCTCCTCGAGGGTCTTCAGCAGGGCGTTCTCGGCGCCCTGGCTGAGCATGTGGACCTCGTCGAGGATGATCACCTTCTTGTTGCCCGACGTGCCCAGCGGGACCCGGTCGAGCAGGTCGCGCATGTCGTCGACCTTGCTCTTCGACGCCGCGTCCTGCTCCAGGAACCAGTCGGTGATCTGCCCGGAGGCGACCGCCTGGCAGTTGTCGCACTCGCCGCAGGGCTCACCGTCCTGGGGTGCGGCGCAGTTGAGGACCTTGGCGAGGATGCGGGCGGTCGACGTCTTCCCGGTGCCCCGGGGGCCGCTGAACAGGTAGGCGTGCCCGACCCGGCCCTCGCGCACGGCGTTGCGCAGCGCCTTCGTCACATGGTCCTGGCCGAGGACCTCGTCGAAGCGCTGGGGCCGGTAGCGGCGGTACAGCGACTGGTAGTTCGGAGCGGACACAGGCCGATGCTACAGACGCCGGGGAAGGCGAAAGCCCGGGATCGGAGGTGACGGCCAGGCGATCTGCGGCACACCGCAGGCTCCGCTGAGAGCTGCTGCCTCCCGGCCCTGACTCGGTTCACGGGCTGCGGTTGCACAGGACCCGGCCGCCACCTGCGACCACGGGCTGCGCCATACGTTAGCCTTCCTCGTCCCGGGCGCCGACACGGCGTCCCCCAGGAGGAGTGCGAGAGCGGCCGAATCGGCACGCTTGGAAAGCGTGTGTGGGGCAACCCACCGTGGGTTCGAATCCCACCTCCTCCGCCAGCTCGCCCCGGTGGGTCAGGCGCCGTCCGAGAACGGCGCCCCCACCAGGCCGAACAGTCCGGAGCGGTCCGGATCGATCCACGCCGGTCCGGCGGAGTCCGAGCCCTGGTGACGACAGGATCGGCCACGTCGGTCGCAGGCCGGAGATCAGGCGGAGCGTTGGGTGGGGTCCTGCCAGTGGCGGTTCGCCATCGAGAGGGCGCTCGGCGTCGGCGGGAGGACCTGGCCGAGGGCCACCCGCAGCGACGGGAACACCTGGAGCCGCCGGTCGAGGTGGGCCATCTGCAACAGGCGCTGGAGGCGCAGGTGCTTGCAGACGATCGCCAGCTGGCCGCCGCGGGCGGTCATGTGGCTGTCGGCGGTGAGCAGCAGCCGGGCGCCGGCGATCGACAGGAACGTGACGCCGTCGAGGTCGACCACCAGCAGCGGCCGGCCCATCAGGGCCGCCCCGGCGAGCTCGTCGGCGACCTCCTTGTAGACGCCGAGGTCGATCTCACCCTCGAGGCGCACCAGGACATACGAGGGCCCCACGTCGAACCCGACCTCGTAGGTCCCCGATCGCGTCCCCTCGTCCACGGTCCTGCTGACCGTATTGCGAACGAGCCGCCGCCGCAACGGTTGCGTTCCCTGGCGCGCTCCCAGGCGCGTTCCCGGTCGCCGGCCAGGGAGCGGGTAGGTTCGGCGCGTGGAGCTCTGGGACGCGATGGAGGTCGCGCTCGACGAGGCGGCAGCGGCGACGGTGCACGACGACGTGCCCGTGGGGGCGGTCGTCCTGCGGGACGGTGAGATCGTCGCCCGACGCCACAACGAGCGCGAGAAGGCCAACGATCCCACCGCGCACGCCGAGATCCTCGCCCTGCGCGACGCCGCCGCGGCCCAGGGGTCGTGGCGCCTCGACGGCGTGACGCTGGTCGTCACCCTCGAACCCTGTCTCATGTGCGCAGGGGCGCTGGTGGCGGCCCGGGTGGATCGGGTGGTGTTCGGGGCGGTCGACCCCAAGGCCGGGGCCTGCGGGTCGCTGTACAACTTCGCCGTCGACCCCCGGCTCAACCACCAGGTAGAAGTCGTAGCCGGAGTCCGAGCCGACGAAGCCGGCCGCCTCCTGACCGACTTCTTCTCGCTGCGGCGGCGCTGAGCGGGCCGAACCCGCCACGGCGGAGGTGGCGCCGGTGGAGGCGCCCGCGTCGTCTTCGGCGACCCGGCGGGACCTCGGCCGGCGATGGTCGCCGCTCCTGCAGGGCCCGCTCGCGCTCGGCGAGGATCATCTTGGCCAGCTCGTGGTTGTGGTGCATGGCGGTCAGCAGGCCGGGGAGAGCGAGGTCAGGGCGGCGGTGACGTCGTCCCGGTCGGACGTGGTGGATGCGGCGCTCCCGCCCGTCGCGGCGTTCGTCGGCACCCGCTCGGCCGGCTCGGTGGCACGGGCGGCGCGACGCTCGGGCCGGCCGGCCGCCGCGACCTGGTCGGTCCGGTGGTCGGTCCGGCCGACGTGACCGCACCAGCAGCGCCACGTGACGACGACCCCGGTCGGCGTGTTGTGGATGGCCACGATCCGGCTCGGTGGCAGCAGCACCCGCGTGCCGTGGCGTGGGCAGTGTTCGGCGAACATGGCGACTCCCTCGGTCCCTCGATCCGCTGGTCCCGGATCCCTCGACGTTCCACTCGCGTCCCGATCACCCAAGTGGTCTGGGCAATTCAGGCCACGTGGGGTACCA
>DATCLV010000556.1:0-4937 GCA_036563745.1 Acidimicrobiales bacterium
CATCCACACGTCACCTGAGAGAACCCTTAGGAGACCCTTGGGCTGCGCTGAGCCTTCGAGGTCCCCGCCGCAGCCGCGGCCCCCGGTCTACGTTGGCCCGCATGTGGAGAGGCGCGCCCACCTGGGCGAAGATCGTCACCACCCTGGTCGGGCTGGCGGCGCTCGCTCTCGTCCTCAACGGCCTGGTGGGTGTCCGGATGGTCCGGGGCCACCTGGTCGACCGCCTCGACCGCGAGCTGGAGGACGCCGCCGCGTCCGTCGGCGACGCCGGCCGGCTCGGCCCCGCCGACGAGACGTTGCCCAGCCCGTACTACGTGCGGCTCGTCAGCCCGTCCGGGTCCGTGGTCGACGAGCGCTGGTCCCCGCCGTCGCCCGACGAGCCCGCCCCGGCGCTGCCGTCGCTCGACCGCGACGACGCCCGGGCCCTCGCCGGCCGGCCGTTCACCGTCGACGGCGGCCCCGGCTGGCGCGTGGTCGTCGAGCCCCGGGGCGACCGGGCCGGAAGCCTGGTCGTGGCCCGCAGCCTCGCCGACGTGGACGCGGCCGTGGCCCACCTGGGCCGGATCAGCCTGCTCGCCGGGATCGCCCTGCTCGGCGCCCTCACCGCCGTCGCCTACCTGGCGGTGCGCCGCACGCTGGCGGCCGTGCCCGGCATCGAGGACGCGGCGCTCGCGCTCCTCAACGGCGACCGGCGGGCCCGCGCCCCCGAGGACCACCGCCACAGCGAGCTGGGCCACATCGGCAGCGCCTTCAACGCCATGGCCGACCGGCTCCTCGCCGCCCAGCGGGCCCAGGAGCAGGCGGAGGCCGACGCCCGCCGGGCCGACCTGGGGCTCCGGCGGTTCGTGGCCGACGCGTCCCGCGAGCTGCGGGCGCCGCTCACCGCCCTGCGCGACCTGGTCGCCGCCGGCCGACGGGCCGGCCCCGACGACCGGGCGGCGCTCGCCGACCTGCTGGCGCGCATCGACCACGAGTCCCGCCGGATGGGGCGGCTCGTCGACGACCTCCTGCTGCTGACCCGGCTCGACGAGGGTCGACCCCTGGCCCAGGGCGAGGCCGGGCCGGTGGACCTGGCCCGCGTCGCCCGCGAGGCCACCGACGCCACCCGGGTGGTGGCGGTCGACTGGGCCCTGGTCTCCGTGGGCCCCGGCCCGGACGAGGCGCTCGAGGTCGCCGGCGACGAGGCCCGGCTGCGCCACCTGGTGGCGAACCTGCTCGACAACGCCGTCACCCACACCCCGCCCGGCACCAAGGTGGTGGTGACCGCGAGCCGCACCCGGCGGGACGAGCGGACCTGGGCCGAGCTGAGCGTCCGTGACGACGGCCCCGGGCTCACGCCCGAGCAGGCCCGGCGGGTGCCCGACCGCTTCTACCGCACCGAGGCGGCCCGGGTGCGGTCGCCCGACGGTGCCGGCCTGGGGCTGGCGGTGGTCGACGCGATCGCCCGCGCCCACGGCGGCACCCTCGAGGTCGACACCTCGGCCCCGACCGGCGTCACGTTCCGGGTGCTGCTCCCGGCCGTGGAGCCGCCGACGCCGCCGGACCGCCTGCCGGTCCGGGCCGGTCGGGCGGGCCCGGTCGACCCGGTCGGTCGGGTCGACCCGGTCAGTCCGAGTGCCGGGTGAGCTCCTCGAACGCGGCGTGCAGCTGGTCGTTGGAGGGCACGTCGAGCACGTGGCCCAGGCGCCCGAACAGGTCGGCGAGCGCCTGGCGCTGGGCCGGATGCTCCACCGGCACCCGGTCGAGGTCGACCTTCAGCAGCCAGTCGAACAGGGCCACCGCGTCCGCCTTCCACAGCCGCACGTCCACGAAGTCGAGATCGCCCACCGCTGCCCCTGCCCTCTCCGGATCGTCGGAACCTGGGAACCTGCTCGCCCGCCGGGTCACCCGCGGTCGGGTGCCGGGCCGACGCTCAGGGTAGCGGTCCGGCTCGCACCGTCGAAGACCAGCGTGAAGTCGTGACGGAGGGCGTCCACGGCGCCGAGCAGCCGGGCGCCGGCCTCGATGCAGGGCCCGCAGATCCGGGCGGTGGCGCCGGCGATGAAGCGGTCGCCGTGGGCGAGCGCGGTGCCGCAGAACGAGCAGGCGTGGGCGACCTCGGGGACCGTGCCGTTGCCGGTGACGGCGGGTCCGCCCGCGGGTGCGGGCCCCGGGCCGTGGGCCGCCGGGACGTGGCCGTTCGACGCCCCGGCCGCGTGGCCGTTCGCCGCCGGCGAGATCGGGGCGCCCGGGCCGGCCGGCCCGTGGACGGCGGCCGCGCCCTCGTGGCCGTGGGTGGCGGGGACCGTCGAGCGCGGGTCGTCGCGCAGGTCGACCTCGCCCGCCGCCACCACCGGCTGCTGGATCGTCAGGCGCTGCCCGGTGCCGATCGTGCGCCGCTCCGGGGGCGGCGCCGGCGGGCCCTGGCTCTCGATCGCGGCCGCCACCCGGCTGCGCAGGTGCGCCAGGTCGACGCCCAGCGACTCCAGCGCCCGGACGCCGTTGCCCTGCCCCAGCCGCAGCAGGCCGAGCAGGAGGTGGCCGTTGGTGACGTAGTGGTGGTCGAGGCCGAACGCCTCCCGGACCCCGAGCTCGAACGTGTGCCGGGCCCGGGCGGTGTAGGGGCCGTCGTCCCAGGCCGTGGAGGCCGAGTCGGGGGTGACCACGTCGGCCACCGCCACCCGCGCCCGGTCGAGGGTCACGCCCTCCGACGCCAGGACCGGGGCGGTGCCCCCGACGGCGGCGAGGGCGATGAGGGTGTGCTCGGTGCCCACGTAGTCGTGCCCCAACATCCGGGCCTCCACCAGCGCCCGCACAACCGTCCGTCGAGCCTCCTCGCTGAACCGTTCGAACATCGCCGCCACTTCCCATCCCTCGACACTCGGAAGGCCCCGAACGCTACTGCGCGTCACCGTCCCCTCGCGGCCCGGAGCGCGCGCCCGATGTCGAGCAGGTGGTGGTGCCCCTCGTGGACCGTGTGCCGGCCGAGCCAGCGCAGGTCGCGCTCGATCGGCGCCGGGTACGAGTAGACGCCGGTGCGGGCCCACTGCCCGGGGGTGAGGGCGGCGAAGGTGGCGCCGATCGCCTCGGCGTTGGCGGCGAGCTCCTCGACGACGGTCGCCGGGTCCTGGTCGTTGTAGCGGTCGGTGACCACCCGCTCGTCCCGGCCCATCGGGGTGAACTCGGGGACGTCCTCGGCCAGCGCCAGCTCGACCCGCTCCCGCTGCACCAGGAGCACGTCGCGCACGTGGCAGGCGTACTCCAGCGCCGACCACACGTCGGGCGCCGGCCGGGTGCGGACGACGGCGTCGAGGTCCTCGCCCGGCAGCCCGCGGGTCAGCGGGGCCCGGTAGCGGCGGCCCAGGTCGCGCAGCTTGCCGGCCACCTCCCCGTCGTCGAGGGCGTCGTAGTCGAAGCCGCACTCGCCACAGACCCCGTCCACCGGGGGTTGCTCGCTCGTCGAACCCATGCCGCCATGGTGGCCGCCGATAGGGTCCCCGGCATGGATCTGGGTCTCAGCGGGCGCCGTGCCGTGGTCGCCGCCTCGTCGTCCGGGCTGGGGTTCGCGACCGCCCGGGCGCTGGCCGCCGAGGGGGTCCGGGTGGCGATCTGCGGCCGGAGCTCACACCGCCTCGCCCGGGCGTTGGAGCAGCTGCCGGACGACGCCGTGGGCCTCCCGGCGGACGTGAGCACGGCGCAGGGCGCCGCCGACTTCGTGGAGGAGGCGGCGTCGACCCTGGGCGGGGTCGACATCCTCGTCCCCAACGCCGGCGGCCCGCCCCCGGGGAACTTCGCCTCCACCGACCTCGAGGCCTACCGCCCGGCGCTGGAGGAGAACCTGCTGGCCACCGTGGCCATGTGCAAGGTCGCCGTGCCCGGCATGTGCGCGCGCGGCTGGGGCCGGGTGGTGGCGATCACCTCGGCGACCGTGCGCCAGCCCGCCCCCACGCTGATCCTGTCGAACACCGCCCGGGCGGGCGTCACCGGCTTCCTCAAGACGCTGGCCGGCGAGGTGGCGGACCGGGGCGTGACCGTGAACTCGGTGCAGCCGGGCCTGCACGCCACCGACCGGCTGGTGCAGCTCCACGGCGGCGACCCCTCGGGGGCGGCCGCCCAGGTGCCGGCGCGGCAGCTCGGTCGGCCCGAGGACTTCGGGGCCGTCGTCACGTTCCTGTGCTCCGACGCCGCCCGGTTCGTCACCGGGGCGGCGATCCCGGTCGACGGCGGCGCGTCCCAGGGCCTCCAGTAGGGCCCAGCGGCCGCGGGGGCGTCGCCCGGCGGGTCAGGCCGGCCGCAGGACGACGGCCTCGTCGGCCTCGAGGACGCCGTCGAACGCCTGCCCCTCGCGGTCGGCGGACCGGCTCGACAGCGCCACGACCCACCCGTCACCGGCCGCAGCCGACGGCGCCGACGGCGGTGCCGGCGGCGTCCACTCCCGCCGCTCGGCGACGAAGTTCACCGCCACCACCCGGTGGTCGTCGCCCGCGGTGCGCGACCACGCGACCACGTCCGCCGGGCCCGCCCCCGCCGGCAGCAGCACCATGTCGCCCTCCCGCAGCGCCGGCGACGCGGCGCGGGCGGCGACGGCCCGCCGGACCAGGTGGAGGATCGACGCCGGGTCGTCGCGCAGGACGGCGGCGTTGCGGCGGTCGGCGTCCGGGGGCCACGGCAGCCACGGCGTGCTGCTCGCCCAGCCGTGGTCGGGGCCCGGCTCCCACGGGATCGGAGCCCGGCAGCCGTCGCGGAACCCGGCCGGGTCCTGCACCAGCTCGGGCGGCACCTCGGCGTCCTCCAGGCCGAGCTCGTCGCCGGCGTAGACGAAGGCGGTGCCCCGCAGGGTGAGCAGCAGCACGGCCGCCGCCCGGGCCGCCTCGTCGCGGCCGAGGCGGGTGCGGATGCGGGGGATGTCGTGGCTGCCCAGCACCCAGGTCGGCCAGGCGTCGTGGGCGGCGTACACC
>DATCLV010000560.1:0-8710 GCA_036563745.1 Acidimicrobiales bacterium
CCCACGGCCTCAACCCGATGTCCGGCACCGACCTCGACCCGGTGCTCCGCAACCTCGGGGTCACCATGATCGTGGTCGCCGGGGTGTCGGTGAACGTGGCGATCACCAACCTGGTGATGGACGCCGTGAACCACGGCTACCAGGTCGTCCTGCCCCGCGACGCCGTCTGCGGCATCCCCGCCGACTACGCCGACGCCGTCATCGACAACACGCTGGCGCTGCTGGCCACCGTCACCACCGTCGACGAGGTGGTCGCCGCGTGGGCGACCGGGGACCGGGCGCGCGGGAACACCGGGAACACCGGGGAGAGCGGGAACAGCGAGAGCGGGGGGAGCACCGCATGACCACAGGGGGACCCGTGCGAGGCGATCTGGAGTGGGGGACGATCCCCAACCTGGCCCGATCCGCGGCCGAGCGGTTCGGCGACCACCCGGCCCTGGTCGACGGCGAGACCCGCCTCAGCTACGCCGAGCTGTGGGTGGAGGCCCGCCAGGCCGCCAAGGCCTACATCGCCGCCGGGGTCGTGCCCGGCGACCGGGTGGCGCTGTGGGCGCCCAACGTGTGGGAGTGGCCCGTCGCCCTGCTCGGCCTGCACGCCGCCGGGGCTATCGCCGTGCCGCTCAACACCCGCTGCAAGGGCGCCGAGGCCGCCTACGTGCTGTCCCGCAGCCGGGCCCGCCTGCTGGTGACCGTCGACGGCTTCCTCGGCAACGACTACGTCGGCATGCTCGCCGGCCAGGACCTCCCGCACCTGGAGCGGATCGTCGTGCTGCGCCCCGAGGGCGGCGACGGCGACGTGCCCGGGGTGCCGCCGGTCAGCCACTGGATCGACTTCCTGCTCGCCGGGGGCAAGGTCGACGACGCGGCGGTGGACGAGCGGCTGGCCGGGGTCGGTCCCGACGACGTCTGCGACATCATGTTCACCTCGGGCACCACCGGGGCGCCGAAGGGCGTGATGGCCGCCCACGGCGCCGCCGTGCGGGCCTCGTTCGACTGGGCCGACATCGTCGGGCTCCGCCAGGACGACCGCTACCTGGTCATCAACCCGTTCTTCCACTCGTTCGGGTACCGGGCCGGGATCCTCTCGTCGCTCACGGTCGGCGCCACGATGTACCCGCAGGCGGTGTTCGACGTGCCGCTGGCCATGCGGAACATCGCCGAGCACCGCATCACCACGCTCCCCGGCGCGCCCGCCATCTACCAGACGATCCTCAACCACCCCGACCGGGCGTCGTTCGACCTGTCGTCGCTGCGCCTGGCCGTGACCGGCGCCGCGCCGGTCCCCGTGTCGCTGGTGGAGCAGATGTGGTCGGAGCTCGGCTTCGAGGTCGTCGTCACCGCCTACGGGCTCACCGAGGCCACCGGGTTCGTGTCGACGTGCCGGGCCGGGGACAGCGCCCAGACGATCTCCGAGACCTCCGGCCGCGCCTACCCCGGCGTCGAGCTGCGGATCGTCGACGACGACAACAAGGAGGTGCCGACGGGGGAGCCGGGCGAGATCGTCGTGCGGGGCTACAACGTGATGCTCGGCTACTTCGAGGACCCCGAGCAGACGGCGGCCGCCATCGACGCCGACGGCTGGCTGCACACCGGCGACATCGGGTGGGTCGACGACCGGGGCTACGTGCGGATCACCGACCGCAAGAAGGACATGTTCATCGTCGGCGGCTTCAACGCCTACCCGGCCGAGATCGAGAACCTGCTGTCCCGCCACCCCGACATCGGGCAGGTGGCGGTGGTCGGGGTGCCCGACGAGCGCCTCGGGGAGGTGGGCATGGCGTTCGTCGTGCCGGCCGCCGGCCGCACGCCCGACCCGGAGGCGATCATCGCCTGGGCCCGCGAGGAGATGGCCAACTACAAGGTGCCGCGGCACGTGCGGGTGGTCGACGCCCTGCCGCTGAACCCTTCGGGCAAGGTCCTGAAGTACCAGCTCCGCGCCTCGGTCGAGGGGGAGCGTGCCGCCGAGGGGGGCGCCTCGTGAGGTTCTGCCAGTCGCTGATGTTCGCCGACCCGTCGCAGTGGGTCGAGCTGGCCCGGCACGCCGAGGAGGTGGGGTTCGACCAGCTGGCGCTGTCGGACCACGTCTTCCACCCCGAGCAGCTGAGCTCGGAGTACCCGTACACGCCGGACGGGAAGCCGATGTTCGCCCCCGACACGCCGTGGCCCGACGTGTGGGTGATGGTCGGGGCGATGGCCTCGGTGACCAGCCGCATCGAGTTCACGACCAACGTGTACGTGCTCCCGCTGCGCAACCCGTTCGTGGTCGCCAAGGCGGTCGGCACGGCGGCGTGGCTCACCGGCGACCGCGTGTCGCTCGGCATCGGCGCCGGGTGGATGCGGGAGGAGTTCGAGCAGCTGGAGCAGCCCTTCGCCCGGCGCGGCGCCCGCATGGACGAGCAGGTGGAGGTGCTCCGGAAGCTGTGGCAGGGCGGTCTCGTCGAGCACCACGGCGAGTTCTACGACTTCGACAAGCTGCAGATCGCCCCGGTCCCCGGCAAGCCGGTGCCGATCATCGTCGGCGGCCACAGCGACGCCGCCCTCCGCCGGGCCGCGACCCGGGGCGACGGCTGGGTCGGCGTCTACTACACCCGCGAGGAGCTGCGGGGGTACACGGCCCGGCTCGACCGGATGCGCGCCGAGGCGGGCCGTCTCGACGAGCCGTTCGACGTGATCGCCGCCATCACCGACGCCCTCCCGCACCCGGGGGTGATCGAGCAGCTGGAGGGCATGGGCGTCACGACGCTGATGACCTCGGCGTGGATGCTCGAGGGGCTGACCAACGCCTCGCTCGACGAGAACAAGCGGGCGCTCGACGCGTTCGCCGCCAAGTACATCGAGCCCCTCCGCTGAGCCACGATGGGCCGTACGTCAGGTAACCAACGCCCTCCGTCACCTGATGGGGCGTCAGAACTCACTACGGTGGTAGCCCATGCCCGATGCCACGTCGGTCGACGAGAACCAGGACCAGGACGACGAGGGCGTCCGGGCGTCGGACGGGCGCGTCCCGGGGCGACGGGGGCGGGCCACCCGGCAGAAGCTGCTGGAGCAGACCGCCGAGATGCTCCGGACCACCTCGTACCGCGACCTGAAGGTCATCGACATCGCCCGGGGCGCGGGCACCTCGCCGGCCACCTTCTACCAGTACTTCGGCGACGTCGAGGCGGCCATCCTGCTGCTGGGCGAGGAGATGGCCCGCGACAGCGAGCGGCTCGTCCACATGATCGAGGAGGGCGACTGGGGCGGCGACGCCGGCTACGAGACGGCCCTGGCCTTCGCCGACGAGTTCATCCGGTTCTGGGACGAGCACCGGCCGGTGCTGCGGGTGGTCGACCTGAGCACCGACGAGGGCGACCGGCGCTTCCGCAACGTGCGGGTGCGGTGGCTCAACAACCTCACGAAGGCGTTCGCCGCGGTCACCGAGACGTTCCAGGCCGAGGGCCGGAACCAGGGCGTCGACGCGATGGCCAACGCCGGCGTGCTGGTCACGATGATCGCCAACGTGGCCGCGCACCACTACGGCTTCGAGTACTGGGGCATCCCGACGGCCGACGTCCGCATCGCGCTGGCCCGGTACACGTACTGGGGCGTGACCGGCCAGCAGCCGCCGACGTCGTAAGCCTGGTCGCCCGGGTCGCCCGGGTCGTCCGGTCCGTCGAGGTCGCCCGGCCGGTGCCGCCGTCGCGGGAGGGCGGGGCGTGACCGGCTTCGGCATCCAGCTGCCCGTCCAGGCCCAGTCGCCGGTGTTCGCGTCGGACTGGGAGCGCGACGCCGGGCCCGTCGAGCTCGTGCGCATCGCCCGGGCCGCCGAGGCCGCGGGCCTGTCGTACGTCGCCGTGTGCGACCACGTCGCCATCCCCCGGGAGCGGGCCGAGGCGATGGGCACCACCTGGTACGACACGGTGGCGACGCTGGGGTTCCTGGCCGGGGTCACCACCCGGGTCGGGCTGATGAGCCACGTCGCCGTCCTCGGCTACCGGCACCCGCTGGTGACCGCCAAGCAGTGGGCGACCCTCGACGCCCTGTCCGGCGGCCGGGCCATCCTCGGCGTCGGGGCGGGGCACGTCGAGGGCGAGTTCGCCGCCCTCGGCCTCGACTTCGCCGCCCGGGGCGCCCGGCTCGACGAGGCCATCGACGCCGTGCGCGCCGCGCTCGCCGACGAGTTCTCGTCGCACCACGGCCCGGTGTGGTCCTACGACGACATGGCCGTCCGCCCCCGGCCGGTGCAGGCGCGCATCCCGATCTGGGTGGGCGGGTCGACCCCGGCGGCGATCCGCCGGGCCGCCGAGCGGGGCGACGGCTGGCTGCCCCAGGGCCCGCCGTCCGACGGCATGGCGGCCGGCATCGCCCGCCTCCACGCCCTGCGCGAGGCGGCCGGGCGGGCCGAGGAGCCGTTCACGGTCGGCGCCCTGTCGGGCCCGCTGCACGTGGGGACGCCGAGCTGGGACGTGGGTCGGTGCGTCAAGGGTTCGCCGGAGAAGCTGGCCGGCTACCTGCGGTCGCTGGTCGACCTGGGCGTCGACCAGATCCAGGTCGCCTTCCGCAGCCGCGACGCCGCCGAGCAGTGCGACCAGCTGGCGGCGTTCGGGGCGGAGGTGCTGCCGCTGGTCGTCGACGGCGACCCGGCGCCGGCCCCGGCGCCGGACCCGGCCACCCTCGAAGGACCCTCGTCGGCGAGGAGGACGTGACGATGTCGCTGCTGGAGGGCCGGACCGCCCTGATCGCCGGGGTCGGGCCCGGGCTGGGCCGGGAGATCGCCCTGCTGTTCGCCCGCCACGGGGCGAACCTGGTGCTGGGCGCCCGTAAGGTCGAGAAGGTCGAGGCCGTCGCCGCCGAGGCGACCGGGCTCGGCGCCAAGGCCGAGGTGGTGCGGCTCGACATCACCGACCAGGGCTCGTGCACCGCCGCGGTCGACCGGGCCACCGGCGCGTTCGGCGGCCTCGACGTCCTGGTCAACAACGCCTTCCACCAGGGTGACTTCACCACGTTCGAGGAGGGCGACCCGCAGAGCTGGCGCCGGGTCATGGACGTCAACCTGTGGGGCACCCTGCAGATGACCCGCACCGCGGTGCCGGCGCTGAAGACCTCGTCGGCGGGCGGCCGGATCGTGATGATCAACTCGATGTCGGCGTGGCGCCACGAGGTCCGGTTCGGGGCGTACACGATCTCGAAGGCGGCGCTGGAGTCGGCCACGCGGATGCTGGCCCTCGAGCTGGGCGAGCACGGCATCCGGGCGAACTCGGTGCACCCCGGCTACATCTACGGCGACTCGGTGAAGGTCTACTTCGAGATCCTCGCCGGGCAGCGGGGCGTCACCGCCCAGGAGGTGTACGACGAGGTGGCCGCCGAGACGTGCCTCAAGTACCTGCCGACGCCGGCCGAGATCGCCGGATCGGTGCTGTTCTTCGCCTCCGACCTGTCGGCGCCCGTCACCGGGCAGAGCCTGGGCGTCAACGCCGGGCACTGGCTGCATTGAGGCCGGTCGGATGCTCCGCCTGACCGCGCTGCTGCGGCGCAACCCGGCGCTCACCGCCGAGGAGTTCCAGGCCCACTGGCGCGACGTCCACGGTCCGCTGATCCGGTCGGTGCCGGGCATCGAGCGCTGGGTGGTGCGCTACGAGCAGCACCCGCCCGCCGCGCTGCCCGCCGGTGCGTGGGGCGGGACCGACGACGTCGACGGCGTGACCGTCCAGTGGTTCCGCTCCTACGACGACTTCCTCGCCATGGTGAGCGACCCGGCGTACCGGGAGATCGTCGGGCCCGACGAGCGGTACCTGGTCGACCTGGAGCGGTCGGTGTACCTGCTGACCGACGACCCCGAGGGCACGAGGGTGGTGATCGACGGTGCCGTTTGAGCACGGAGGCCGGGCCGGTCCCGGGGCATCGGACGACGCGGCCGGGACCGGGGGCGCGGGCGGCGTCGCGCTCGTGACCGGCGGGGCGTCGGGGATCGGGGCCGCCACGGTGCGGCAGCTGCGGGCCGCCGGCTGGCGGGTCGCGGTGGCCGACCTGGACGTGTCGGGGGTCGCGGTAGGCGACGCCGGGGCCGACGCCGACGCCGACGCTGACACCGACGCCGACCTGGCCGTCGCCGCCGACGTCACCGACGAGGACGCCGTGGCCGCCCTGGTGGCCGAGGTGGTCGACCGGTTCGGTCGCCTGGACGCCGCCGTGAACTCGGCGGGGGTGTCGGGGACGTTCGGCAACGTCGTCGACCAGCCGGCCGACGAGTGGCGCCGGGTCGTCGACGTGAACCTCACGGCCGTGTTCCTGTGCGTGCGGGCCGAGCTGCGCCAGATGCTGGCCCAGGAGCCCCGGGGCGGCTCGATCGTCAACGTCGCCTCGGCGGCGGGGTCGATGGGGGTGCCGGGCCTCGCGCACTACTCGGCGTCGAAGCACGGGGTGATCGGCCTGACGAAGACGGCGGCGCTGGAGGTGGCCAGGAAGGGGGTGCGGGTGAACGCCGTGCTCCCGGGCACGGTCCGGACGCCGATGCTGCAGCGGTTCGCCGGCGGCGACGAGGGCGTGACGAAGATGGGCACGCTGTCGCCGATCGGCCGCGCCGCCGAGCCGGACGAGATCGCCGCCCTGATCGCCTGGCTCTGCACCCCGGCCGCTTCCTACGTCACCGGCGCCGCGCTCCCCGCCGACGGCGGCTCCCTCGCCACCTGACCGCCCCGCCGCCCATCCCGAACCGGCCCCCGAGACGGGGAGCCGGCTCCCCGCTTCGGGGGCACGTTCGTCGCGGGCGGGACGCGGGTGGCCCCGGCCCGCTGGGGAGCGCAGGCCGGGGCCGGGGCGGGGAGGGCTCGACGGACGGGGTTACTGGGTGGCGATGGCGTCGAGGATCGGGGTCCGGGCCGCCCGGCGGGCCGGGCGGATGGCAGCCAGGACGCCGGCCAGGGCGCCCATCACGCCGATGACCGCCAGGCGGGCCACCGGGAGGGTGAAGCCGCCGCCCTCGGTCCACACCGTGGCGAACAGCGCCCACCCCAGGAACGACCCCAGGGCCACGCCGACCACGGTGCCGAACACGGCCACCGTCACCGACTCCAGCCGCAGCACCGACCGCACCTGGCGCCGGGTCTGGCCCACGGCCCGCAGGAGGCCCAGCTCCCGCCGCCGCTCGTGGACCGCCAGCGACAGGGTGTTCCCGATGCCCAGCAGGGCGATGATCACGGCCAGCGCCAGCATCACGTAGACCACGCCCAGCATCAGGTCGAGGCCCTGGGCGGTGGCGTCGGCCAGCTCCTCGGCGTCCTGCAGCTCGCCGCCGTGCCGGTCGGCCAGCGGGGCGATCGCCCGCCGGGCGTCGGCGATCGAGGTGCCCGGGGCCACGTCGACCAGCACCGTCCGGTCGGTGGGCTGGACCGTGTGGGCGGTCCACAGGTCGCCGGGCACCAGGACGCCGCCCAGGAGCGAGTTGTCCGGGTACACCGCCGCGACCTCCAGGGTCTCGGTGGCGCCGTCGACGAATGTCACCTCGAGCGTCGACCCGACCGACAGGTCGTCGTCCGCGGCCCGGGTCTCGGAGACGGCGACGGCGCCCGTTCCCGCCGCCAGCTCGTCGAACGAGCCGGCCGACGCCGACAGGCCGCCCACCGGGCCCAGCTGCACCGGGTCGTCGACCGCGGTCAGCGTGGTGCTGTCGCCGTCGACCAGGGCGGCGCCGCCACCCAGGGCCACGACGCCGTCCACCTCGTCGAGCCGGTCCAGCTCGACCGCCAGCTGCGGGCTCAACTGCCCGCCGCCGAACGACGGGGAGGCGACCACCAGGTCGGTCCGCACGTCGTCGGCCACCTGGTCGCCAAGGGCGGTCTTCATCGAGGCGGCGAACACCGTGAACAGGGCGACCACGGCCACCCCGACCACCAGCGCCGTGGCGGTGGCGGCGCTGCGCCGCGGGTTGCGGCGGGCGTTCTCCTCGGCCAGCTGGGCGTTGACGCCCCGCAGGCGCCGCAGCCCCGCACCGAGCACGGCGGCCACCGGCGTGAGCGCCACCGGGGCGAGCACGAGGACGGCGGTGGTCATGGCCAGGGCGCCGAGCCCGGTCGGGAGCACGGCGTTCCCCGACGTGCCGACCAGCGTGACGACGATGCCGATCACCAGCAGCCCGGCGCCGACGAGGCGCCGCCGCGCCCCGATGCCGCGGGCCTCGGCGGCCGCGTCCCGCATCGCCGCGACCGGGGACAGCCGGGCGGCCCGGCGGGCGGCCGAGCGGGCGGCGACGAAGGTCGCCACGACGCCGACCACGAACGCCGCCACCAGCGACACGGGCCGCAGCTCCAGCCCGCCGTCGGGCAGGGCGCCGAAGCCGAAGGTGGCGAACACGACCTTCAGCAGCGACGCCACGCCCACGCCGGCGGCGACGCCCAGCGCCGAGGCCACGACCCCGATGCCCAGCGCCTCGACGGTGACGGCCCGCCGCAGCTGCCGGCGGGACCCGCCGACGGCCCGGACGAGCGCCAGCTCGCGGGTCCGCTGGGCGACCGTGATCGAGAACGTGTTGGCGATGCTCAGCGTCGCCACGACCAGGGCGATCCCGGCGAACACGACCAGGAACATGCGCATCCCGTCGAGGAACGTGGCGGAGATGCCGTCGGCCCGCTCGGTGGCCAGCTCGCCGCCGGTGATGGCCTCGACGCCGTCGGGCAGCGCCGCCTCGACCCGTGCCCGCAGCTCGTCGCTGCCGACGCCGGGCTCGGCCTTCAGC
>DATCLV010000565.1:0-4563 GCA_036563745.1 Acidimicrobiales bacterium
CCCCCACCCCTACCGACGCCGACGCCGGCAGCAGCGCCGCTGCCCTCGGCCGAGCCGGCGACGACGGTCGACCCGCCGGTCGCGCCCGCCGACCACCACCTCGACGGCCGCCACACCATCGACTGGCCCGACGCCGGGCCCCGCCCCGAGCCGGGCCCGGTCGCCCCGTCCCGGTCGGGGATCGGGCTGTGGCTGGCCGCGGCGCTCGCGGTGGTGCTGGTGGTGGCCGGGGCGGCGGCGATGGTGGCCCGCTCCGGCGACGACGAGCCGGGCGACGGCACCGGCCCGGGCGACGAGGAGGGCCAGGAGGGGGTGGGCATCACCGTGCCCGACTCGCCGCCCACGCCCACGGTCGACCCCAGCCTGGCGCCGACCGACTTCGTCGCCGACGACTTCGGCGCGACCGTCGACCTCCACTGGACCGACAACGCCGAGGGCCGCCTCGACTACGTCCTCGTCTACCGGACGCCGGGCGAGGAGCAGCAGCTCGTGGACATCCCGAGGGGCGTGACCAGCCACACCCTCCGCGGCCTCGACCCCGACGCCCCCTACTGCTTCCGCCTGCTGGGCGTGGGCATCGACCCCGAGGGCGAGGTGGTGCGGGCGTCGGCCGACACGGCCGTCCGGGGCTGCGAGGCCCGGCCCGCCGACGGCGAGGACGACCTCGACGCCACGGCGACCGACGGGTCCGGCGACGCCACGGGCACCGACGAACCCGACGAACCCGGCGACGACGGCGACGCCACCGACGACGGCGACGACGACCCCGGCAACGACGACGACAGCGCCGGCAACCGGCCCTGACGCGCGCCGCCCGACCCCCAACGCGCGCCACCGACGCGGGAGGATGGTGAGATGGCCAGGACAGGGTCTTCCGGCGCGCCCGGGGGCGGGGGAGTGCGGGCGTCCTGGCGCGCCGCCCTCGACGCGCTCCGCCACCGGTTCGCAGGCACCCGGACCAGCTCGGCCGGGTTCGTCACGCTGGGCGTCACGCTCCTGTGCACGCTCGTCGCCACGGCCGTGATGGTCGGCACGCCGGTCACCGGCGGCGTGGTCGACCTGCTGTCGGGCCGGGCGTGGCTCACCAAGTCGCCGGAGGGCCGGGTCATGCTGGCCAACGGCTCCTCCGCCAAGATCGACGTGCTGCTCGAGGTCGACGGCACCGCCGGCCACGACCTCGAGATCATCGTGGTCGACGGCCGCTCCCTGCTGCTCGACCGCACCACCGGCGAGGTCTACGACCTCGACATCGCCCAGCTCGAGGTGGGCGCCAAGCGACCGCTGGGCGACCCCGAGGGCCTCGACGTGGTGCCCGCCGGCGACAAGCTGGTGGTGGTTCGCCGGGCCGAGGGCGTGGTCGAGGTGCAGGACCCGATGGACGGCGAGGTCCTCGCGTCCGCCGACGTGGGCACCGACCTCACCCGGGCCGTGGTCGACGAGGGCGGCGACGTCTGGGTGACCGACACCGAGGTCGGCGTGGCCGTGCCGCTGCAGCTGGAGGGCTCGCGCCTGGAGGTGGGCGAGGGCGTCCGGGTCGGCACCGGCCGGCGGGTGACGATGGCGATGGTCGACGGCACGCCGGTGGTGGTGAACACCGACAGCCGCCGCCTCATCCGCATCGCCGGCGAGCGGGCCCTGCCTCCCGTGCGCCTGCCGCTGGAGGACGACGAGACCGCCGAGGTGGCCCGGTCGATCGACGGGCCGCTGCTGCCGATCTCGGTCAACGAGACCGGTGACCTGCTCCTGGTCGAAGGCGATCGGGTCGAGCGCGTCGAGCTGGGCCGCGAGGGCCACGAGCTGGGCGAGCCCGTGGTGTTCGACGGGCGCGTGTTCGTCCCCGACTTCACGGTCGGCGAGCTGCTGGTCCTCGACCCCGAGGGCCGCCCGGCCGGCGAGGGCATCCAGGTCGGCGGGGCGGAGCCGGGCCCGTTCTCGGTGCGGGTCGAGGGCGGCCGCCTGTGGGTCGACGACCCCGACAGCGACGACGCCTACGTCCTCGGGCCCGGCGAGGACAGCTTCCGCCGGGTCGACAAGAGCTCCGACGACGTCCCGTCCAACATCGACGAGCCCACCCAGCTCACCCCGCCGGAGCCGCCGCCCGCGCCGACGCCGCCGCAGAACGACCCGGCGGCGCCCCCGTCCCCGCCGCCGGACCCGACCCCGCAGCCGGGCAACGGGCCCCAGTCGCCCGGCCCGCCGCCGCCCACGCCCGAGCCGCCGCCCGACCCGACCCCGCCGGGCGCGCCCCCGTCGGTCGCGGCCACGCCGGGCGACCACCAGGTGACGCTGGCCTGGGAGCCGGCGCCGCCGAACGGCGCGGCCGTGCAGCGCTACGAGGTCCAGTGGGAGGTCACCGGCGGCGCCGACGGCGGCGAGCCCGGCGTCGAGGCCGTCCCCGGCAACCAGCTCCAGGCCACGATCACCGGCCTCCGCAACGGCGCGACCTACGTGTTCACCGTGCGGGCCGAGAACGAGCTGGGCTTCGGCCCGGCCACGGCGTCGAACCCGGTGACCCCGGACGGCAACGTGCCCAGCGCCCCCGAGAACGTGACGGCCGCGGGTGGCACCGACGGCACGATCACCGTGGCGTGGGACGACGCCGACGCCAACGGCGCCACGCCGATCGCGTCCTACACGGTCACCGCCATCGACGACCTGGGCGGCGCCGTCGCCGTGGCCACCGACGTGACCGGCACCTCGGTCACCGTCGGGACCGCCGAGGGCCTGGGCCTGGGCAACACCTACCGGTTCACGGTCACGGCCGTGAACCAGCGCGGCGTCCAGAGCGACGCGTCCGGCGAGTCCGGCGCCCTGACCCTCGCCGCCCCGGCCGCCGCCCCGGCGGTCACGGCGGGCAACCCGCAGAGCGGGCAGCTCACCCTCACCTGGAACGAGCCGGCGCTGAACGGCGGCACGCTCGCCTACTACGTGGTGGACGGCAGCGACGGCGGTGGCCCCCGCCAGGTGCAGGGCACCTCGCTGATCGTGACCGGCCTGACCAACAACACCACCTACACGTTCGAGGTCAACGCCGTCACCACCGCCAACGGGCAGGAGATCCCGGGAGCGATCGGCACCACCACCGGCACCCCGGGCCGCCAGCCCGAGGTCACCATGCGCGCGTCGGTCAGCGGGACCACGGTGACCTGGTCGTACACGTTCAACGGTCACAACAGCGGGCCCGCCCACTGTGTGGTGACGTCGAACGGCAACGTCATCTACGACGGCGACTGCGCCGCCGGGACGGGTGGCAGCTCGTTCAACGGCAACCACTCGACCACCTACAACCTGCAGGTCGGCGCCACCAACAACTTCGGTGGCCCGGTGACGTCGTCGGCCTCGGTGCGGACGGCGGACCCGCCGCCGCCCCCGCCGTCGGTGCAGGTGGCCCGGGGCAGCGCCCGCCGGCCGTTCGACAGCGAGTGCTCCGACCCCAGCTGCGCCTACCTCCGAGTGACGCTCAGCAACTTCGAGCCCAACACGCGGGTGACCATCTACTGCCACGAGTCGAACGAGTCGCCGTTCACCAGTTACGTGGTCACCACCAACGCCCAGGGCAACAGCACGTCGGAGCAGTGCTTCTTCGGCTACCCGGGCCGGCAGGTCTGGGCGTCGGCCGGAGGGATCACCACGTCGCGGTTCACCTGGTAGCGCGGCGCGCCCCCGGCGGGCGGGGGCGCGCCGCGGTGCCGGCGCGGGCCGCCGCCCGACGCCGTGGCATGGGGGTCAGCCGCCGAGGCCGGCGGCCCCGGCGGCCGTCGCCCGGCCGAGCCGGGCCATCGTGTCCTGCACCACGGCCTCGGTGTCGACCGGGCCGACGTTCGGCAGCGCCGCCGGCGCGGCGGCGAGGGCGTCGGGGGCCGCCGGCGCGGCCGGCAGCTGGCCCAGGGCATCGACCGCCGGGGCCGGCAGGAGCGACGGCGGCGGGGTGGGGCCGCCGGGGGCCGTCGTCGGCGGGGTCGTGGGCGTGGCCGGGCCGCCCAGGATCGGGCCGAACACCGGCAGGGTCCGCAGGAGGTCCTGGGCGGGCCCCAGCGACTGCAGGTTCGTGCCGGGCGCGCCCGTCACCGGGGGACGGGGCGGCTCCGGCAGCGTCTGCGCGCCGGCGGCCCCGGCCGAGGCGGCGGGCACGGCGACCAGCAGGGCGAGTGCCGAGGCGGCGACGGCGAGGCGGTGACGGCGCACGGCTCAGCCCTTCCCTTCCTCGTCGTCGTTGTCGAAGATCATCGTCACCGCGTCGGGGACGATCCGCATCGGGTCCGGGATGAGGATCTCACCCTGGGGGCCCAGCACCGAGGGGATCACCCGGGGCTCGGGTCGGGGCCGAGGGGCGGGGGCGGCGGTCGGCGTGGCCGCTGCCGGCGCGGGCGCGGTCGACTCGGCCGCCGCGGTGGACTGGGCGAGCACGGCCGGCGCCGAGGGGGCGGTCGGTGTGACCGGCTGGGTCTGGGCGGCCGCCGGGGCCGCCGGCACGAGCAGCGCCAGGCCGGCGACGGCCAGGGCGGGGACTCGTCGGGACATCTCGTTCCTCCGAACGTTCGTCGAGCCGCCCGCCCGATGGAG
>DATCLV010000567.1:0-6417 GCA_036563745.1 Acidimicrobiales bacterium
CTGCGACCCCCGCGCCGCGCAGGTCCTCGGTCTGTGCGCGGCGCTCGCCCTCGTCACCGGCTACGTCGGCACCCTGCTCGGCCGGACGATGACGTTCGCCGCCGACGAGTTCCACCTCGACAACACCGCCCAGGGCTACGTGCTGGCCGCCGCCCGGGTCGGCGGCGTCCTCGCCCTCGGCCTCACCGCGCTCGCCGACCGCCACGGCCGGCGCCGCATCCTCCAGCTCACGCTCCTGCTCTGCATCGGCTCCGACGCCCTCGGCGCCCTCACGCCCAACGAGTGGGGGCTGGCGCTCAGCCAGGTCGCCAACCGGGGTGCGTGGGCCGCGGCGGCGATCGTGCTGGGGATCATCGTCGCCGAGGAGATGCCGGCCGGGGCGCGGGCCTACGCCGTCAGCCTCCTGGCCATGACCGGGGCGCTGGGCGCCGGGATCGCGCTGTGGATCCTGCCGGTCGCCGACCTCGACGAGCGGGCCTGGCGGATCCTCTACCTGGTGCCGCTGCTGATGCTGCCGCTGGTGATCGTCGGCTGCCGACGGCTGCCGGAGAGCCGTCGCTTCGAGCGCCCCCACCAGGCGCTGTCGATGCGCGGGCACCTCGGCCGCCTGGCGCTGCTGGCGGTCAGCGCCTTCGTGCTCAACCTCTTCATCGGGCCGGTCACCCAGTTCCAGGGCGAGTTCCTGCGGGAGGAGCGGAGCTTCAGCGCCGCCGGGGTCGCCCTCTTCGCCGTGCTGACCTCCACGCCCGGCGGCATCGGCATCGTGGTGGGCGGGCGGTTGTCCGACACGATCGGCCGCCGCAAGGTGGGCGCGGTCGCCACGGCCCTCGGCACGGCGCTCACCGTCCTGGAGTTCACGGTCGGCGGGCTGGGGCTGTGGGCCGCGGCCACGCTGGGGACGATCATCTTCGCCGCCCACGTCCCGTCGACCACCGTCTACGGGCCCGAGCTGTTCCCGACCTCGCTGCGGGGGCGGGCCAACGGGATCGTCACGCTGGCGGCGATGAGCGGCAGCGTGGTGGGGCTGCTGGCGGCCGGGATCATGGCCGACGCCTTCGGCTCCTTCGCGCCCACCATGGCGATCCTGGCGATCGGGCCGATGATCATGGCGCTGCTGATCCTCACCCGCTACCCGGAGACGGCCCGCCGCGAGCTCGAGGACCTCAACCCCGACGACCTCACCCCTTCCGCGGTCCCACCGCCGCTGGTCGCGGGAACTTCGCCGGGAACGTCGTTGAAATCCGAGTAGATTCGCCGCTCCATGGCGTCCTGGGGTCTTCGACGTCCCGTCTCCACACTCGTCGCCGCGCTGCTGTCCACCGGGGCGCTCGTCGCCTGCTCGGACTCCGGCGACGACGAGGCGAGCGCGCCCCGGATCGCGCCCGAGTCGGCGGAGACGACCACCACCACGCTGGAGGCCGACGGCACCCCGCCGCCCCGCACGTCCTACGTGGCGCAGGTCAACGAGGAGATCGAGGTGTGGGAGGAGGCCAACAGCGCCGACTCGACCACGCTGAGCCCCGACGGTGAGACCAGCGACATGCTCACGTTCCTCGTCGTCGACCGGCGGGACGACGGCTGGCTCGAGGTGCTCCTCCCCGGCCCACCGGTCGGGAGCAAGGGGTTCGTGCGGGAGGAGGACGTCTTCCTCAGCCGCCACCGCTTCCGCATCGAGGTGTCGATCAGCCGCAACGAGCTGCTCGTGTACGCCGGGCCGCTGGAGGCCGTCCGGGCCCCGGCGGCGCTGGGCCCCGACACGCCGCCCGCCGGCACCGCCACCTACGTCAAGGAGCTCCTGGCCCCCGAGTTCATGAACATCTACGGCAGCCCGGTGTACGGGTTGGCCGGGTTCACGAACAGCCCGGAGGAGTTCAAGGCCGGCTCCGGGGTGGCGGCGATCCACCCGGTCGACGTGTCGACGCTCGGTCGGCCGGCGCCGGCCGGGTCGATCGGCATCGACCCGGCGGTCCTCGAGCGGCTCACGTCGGGCATGATGCTGCCGCTCGGCACCCCGGTCGACATCGTCGAGTGACGCCGGGCCGAGGCCGGTCCCCGGGTGGGCCGGACCGACGCGGAGGCCCGACCCCCGGGTGGGCCGGACCGACGCGGAGGCCCGACCCTACGGATGGGCCGGGCCTCCGGGATGGCCCGGCCCCTATCGGAGGGGCCGGGCCGACGGGATGATCCGGACCTACGGAGCGGGCTGGGGCGCGAAGGCGACCACCCGACCGTCCTCCAGGCCGGCGTACAGGTGGCCCAGCGAGATCGCCGGCGCCCCGGTGATCCCGGCGCCCAGCTCCTCGACCCACAGCGGATCGCAGGTCGCCTCGCCGCAGCCGGCGAGGTCGTAGGCGGCCAGGGTGCCGTCGGCGTCGCTGGTGAACACGACGCCCCCGGCGACGCTCGGCTGCTGGGTGATCTCGTCGCCGGCCGGCGCCGTCGTCCAGAGCGGGGTGCAGGTCGGGGCACCGCAGCCGTCGGCGTCGTAGGCGCCCACGGCGCCCGCCGCCAGCGGCACCAGCAGGACACCGTCGGCCAGCGCCGGCGTCGCCAGCGGGCCGGCCCCGGCGATCGACCAGCGGATCGTGCCGTCGGCGGTCGCCACGGCGTAGAGGGTGCCGGCGTCGGTGGTGAAGTAGGCGGTGGCGTCGTCGTCGCTCAGCACCACCGGACCGGCGGCCGTCCCGTCGACCGGCGTGTACCACTCGGGACAGGCGTGGTCGGCGGTGGCGCCGGCCCCGCAGTCGACCGCGGTGCCCTCCAAGGCGAACGACCGGACGCCGTTGCGGACGGTGCCGTCTCCCGGCACGCCGGTGGTGAGGCCCTGGCCGGCCTGGATCACGGCCGTCGGGGTGAGCGCCACGCCCGACGCGCCGACGCCGTTGCCCAGCCGCCCCTGCCACCCGGCGCCCGGGTCGTCGAGCCGCCGGACGTGCAGGAACCGGACCGGCACGGGTGTCGGGCCCTGGTTGAAGTCGGTGAAGTCGCTGGTGCCCGCGATCCAGGGCTTCCGCAGGCTGCCGATGCTGCCGACGTGCGGGCCGGAGGTCGGCGCGCCGGTGGCGGCGTCGTACCAGGCCGTCGCCTGCTGGAAGGTGCCGGTGCGCGCCCCGGTGCCCAACCGCCCGTCGCCCGTGGTGAACAGCTCGAGGTCGTGCGGCTGCGCCACGGTCCAGTCCGACCAGAGCGTCTGCCGGGCGCCGGTGGTGGCGTTCAGGGACTGGAGCGAGTCGCGGGTCGACACGAGCACCCGGCCGTTCGACGCCACGACCGGCGGCCCGGCAGGCGCCGGCCGCACCTGCCCGTCGTCCCCCGGATCCTCGGCGCCGACCACGGTGGTCCACACCGGCGCCAGCGTGTCGACGTTGTCGACGGTGATCGCCGTCTCGAAGGGGTTGTACCCCTGCCGTCGCGGGCCCTGTCCCGGCATCGCCCAACACCCGGCCGTGCTCGCCACCACCAGCGCGGCAACGGCCACGAACCTCGTTCTCTGCAGCATCCCCAATCCCCCCTGTCTTCGCCTCGGCGGGGAGACTTAGGGCACGCGGCCCGGGGGACGCGGTCAGGCCGGGGCGGCGTCGTCGCCGTCGGGGCGAGGCGCGGGCCGGGACTGGACCGGCGTGCGGCGGAGCGCCGGCGCGAACGTCAGCAGCTGGGTGCCGGCCTTGCACCGCTCCTTCAGCTCGTCGGCCCGGGCGGTGGCGTCGGCCTCGGTCGCCCAACGCTCGCGGAGCACCGGCCACGGCGCCGGGGGCCGGTGAACCGTGACCCACCACACCGACCGCTCCTCCGGATCGGGGGCGGGCTCCACCTTCACCCGGTAGCGGACCCCCTCCATGCTGGTGATCTCGTCCTCGATGGTCAGGCGCATCGTTCGACCTCCCGGTCGCAGCTCAGCCGAGCCCGGCCAGCCAGTCCTTCACGGTGTCGGCGATCAGCTGGTCGGCGTTCTTCAGCTCGTGGCCCTTGCCCTCCACCCACACGTGGGTGACCGGGCCGGGGATGGCCTTCGTGTGCGACTCCAGCTCGTCGGGCGTGCCGAAGGGATCGCGGGTGCCCGAGATGAACAGGCACGGCACCTCCAGCCGGGGCAGGTGCTCGATGCGCAGGTTCTCGGGCTTGCCCGGCGGATGCAGCGGATAGCAGATCAGGACCAGCGCGGCGGCGGGGAGCCCGTCGGCCACGGCCATCGAGCAGATGCGCCCGCCCATCGACCGCCCGCCCAGCGCCACCTTCGCCGGGTCGACGCCGGTGCGCGCCACCAGCGCCGCGTGCTCCTCGGCCACGGCCGCCAGCAGCTTCGGCGGCCGGTCCGGGAACTTTCGGCCCTCGCGGCGGTAGTAGAAGTCGGCGCGGGCCACCGGCATCGGCGCCAGCGCCTCCTCGATGAGCACCAGCGACCGCTGGTCCTTCGTCGACCCCGCCCCGGGGAACAGCAGCAGCGCGTCGGGCCTCGTCACAACGAGGCGAGGCTACTGCCCAGCTCGGAGCGCCCGAAACGCCGCCCGGGACGCGGCCGGCGATCGCCGGACCGGAGGCTCGGCGGCTCAGCGGCCCTGGAGGAGGATGCGCCGGGCCTCGCTCAGCTCGGCGATGCGGGCGGCGGCCGCCACCCGGTCGCCGCCGTGGTCGGGATGGGCCCGGCGGACCAGGTCGCGGAAGCGGCGCTGCACCACGCGGCGGCTCACCCGCACCCGGTCGTCGCCCTGCCCGGGGCCCTGACCCTGACCGTGGCCGTCGGACCGCAGACCGAGCACGTCGAGCGCCCAGGTGATCGGGTCCTCGTGGGCCGGGATCGACCACGCCTGGTCCTTGGTGACGCCCGACAGGTAGGTGACCAGGCGGTGGTCCATCTCACCCGCCCACCGCATCGCCTTGCGGATCACCTCCATCACCGGCGTGCGGGGGCCGTGGGGCAGCAGCGCCGCCGCGTACACGGCGGCCAGGATGTGCTGGGCCGCCGAGCCCTGCTCGCCCTCCAGCTCGAAGGTCAGCTCCTCCCCGACGCCCACCAGCCGATGGACGCTGCGCTGCAGGCCGACCCGGTCGGCCTGGAGGCGGTGCCGCAGCCGGGGCTGGGCCACCCGCTGGCCGCGCTCCAGCTGCACGGTGAGGTTGTCGAGCTCGTCGAACAGATCGGGGTCGAGGCCGCCGATGTTGGCCGCGACCACCCCGCCGAGCAGCAGGCCGCCGAAGCCGGGCGCGGGGTCCACCGGGAGGTCGAGGTGGCCCAGCGCCACCCGACGGGTGGGGGCGATAGGCCGAGAGTGGAACAGCTCCAACTCGGCCAGGATCATCGGCCCAGGCTACTTGGCACCTCCCTCGCAGCGCCGGGCCCGGCCCGGAAACCCGGCCGGCCGTGTCCTCGCCGCGGCGGGCGGCGAGGTCAGACGTAGGCGCGGATGGCGTTGCGCAGCGTGCGGGCCGCGTCGGCCGACGCGTCGGTGTCGATCGTCTTGGCCTCCAGCAGCCGGGCCAGCGCGTCGACCTTCTCCCGGATGTTCTTCCACTCGGGGTCGGCGATGCCGTAGGGCGCCGCCGACTCCTCGATGGTGTCGGCCAGCGTCAGCAGCGAGGCGATCGACTCGTGGTCCTCCGGGTTGTGCTGGAGGCGGTCGGCGGCGATGTACACGTCGCCGAGCAGCTGGGCGCCGGCGTCGCCGTCGTCCTCCTCCTCGTCGAGCTGGTCGGGGTAGCTGACCTGCTCGATGAGGACGTCGGTGGCGTCCTCGTCCTCCTCCCGGACGTACAGCTCCTCGCCGTCCCACAGGTAGTCGATGCCGGCGTCGGTGAGCTTGTCGAACAGGAGCGACAGCTGGTCGTCCTCCCACTCGGCCAGGTCGTAGGCGACCTCGTCACCGACGGGGGTGCCGTCGGCGTCGTCCTCGTCCTCGTCGTCGCCGTTCGCACCGAGCGCGGCCGCGACCTCCTCGTCGAGGTCGGCGTCGCCGACCGGCCGACCCTCGTCGTCGGTCAGCGCGGTGTCGAGCCCGGTGCCCTCCACCAGCACGGTGTCGCCGGCGGCGAGCTCGACGGCCTCGGCGTCGAAGGCGCCCTCGGGCTCCTCGGGGCCGGCGTTGACGACGTCCTCCGGCAGCTCCGGCTCGTCGGGGAGGCCGGAGATGGTGATGCCGAGGCTGTCGTCGTCCTCGTTCTGGTACGGGTCTGATGTCTGGCCCACGGGGGTTCATTCAAGCAGTTGGGGCGCACTGGGGCGGGCGATGGGCCCACAAGTAGGGTCCGGTCATGACGACTGACAAGCAGCGCCCCGACCGGAACCTCGCCATGGAGCTCGTCCGGGTCACGGAGGCAGCCGCGTTGGCCGCTTCACGGTGGATGGGTCGGGGGGACAAGAACGGAGCCGACGGCGCCGCCGTCGACGCCATGCGGATCGTGCTCGACAGCGTGCCGATGGAC
>DATCLV010000605.1:0-4900 GCA_036563745.1 Acidimicrobiales bacterium
CGCTGGCTGCCCGTGAGCCGCCGGCGGCCTTGGGCTGCGGTCTCGGCGTCGTCTGCAGGTCGCGGCGCGACTGGAACGTGTTCTAGTGTCGGGCCATGACGGTGCGACGACGGCTCCTCGCGTTCCCGGTCCTCCTGGCGCTCGCCCTCGGCGGCGTCGCCTGCGGTGGTGACGACGGCGACGACGCCGGGTCCGACGAGCCCGACGACGCGGGGTCCGGCGAGACCGAGACGACCGAGCCCGAGGCGCCGGCCGAGCCGCTGCGGATCCTCGTCACCAACGACGACGGCGTGGGTGGCGAGGGCATCGCCGCGGTGGTCGAGGGCCTCCGCAGCCTCGACGACGTCGAGGTCACCGTCGTCGCCCCCGCCGAGAACCAGAGCGGCACCGGCGGCAACACGTCGCCCACCCCGCCCGCGGCCAGCGAGGCGGAGCTGGTCGACGGCACCCCGGCGATCGCCGTGGCCGGGTTCCCGGCCGACGCCGTCGTCCACGGTCTGGAGAACGTGCTGGACGAGCCGCCCCACCTGGTGGTGTCCGGCATCAACCAGGGCCAGAACCTCGGGCCGATCGTGGAGATCTCCGGCACGGTCGGCGCGGCGCGCCGGGCCGCCGAGGCGGGCGTGCCGGCGCTGGCGGTGAGCCAGGGCCTCGGCGCCGAGCTCGACTACCCGGTGGCCGTCGAGCTGGTGCTCGACTGGGTCGAGGAGCACCGGGACGCGCTGCTCGCCGGCGAGGTGCCGACCGACGAGATCGTCAACCTCAACGTCCCCAGCTGCGACACGGGCGAGCTGCGGGGCGTCGCCGAGGTGCCGACCGCCACCGACGTCAACGACCGCAACCCGGTGACCGAGCCGTCCGACTGCGAGGCCACCACCGAGGACCCGGTCGACGACATCGACGCTTTCCTCACCGGCTACGCGGCGCTCTCCACCGTCACCGTCCCCTGACCTCGTCCCACATTGCGTTGATCCGGCCGACATGTGCGGCTTCTCGGACGCAATTTGGATCGGGGGGTGTCGACGGCGTCAGAGCGGCTGGGGCGTGGCGAACGTGGCCCGCATGTGCTCGGTCCACGTCGCCAGCAGGGGAGTGGCGTCCGCCAGGCCCAGACCGGCCAGCTGGTCGGCCACCTGGTGGGTGCCCAGCTCCAGCTCGACCCCGTCGCCGCCGAGCAGCACCTGCGACCCCGCGCCGCCCTGGGTGAACGCGGTCGCGTGCGGCACCCCGTCGAGGTAGGTGTAGGTGGTCATCGGGGTCATCGGCAGCTCGTCGTCGCCGCCCCGCGGCAGGGTCAGCCGCAGCACCAGCTCGCCGTCCATCCGCAGGGTCATGACCGCGGCGTCGTCCTTGTAGTCGAGGGTCAGGTCCTCGACGGTCTTCGGGAAGCCCCAGATCTGCCGGCCCGCCGCGCACGTGAACGCCTGGTTCACCGGCAGGCGGGTGATGAACGTCCCCACCCCGTCGTCGGCCGGCGCCCCGTTCGGCGGCCCTGCGGTCGGCGTCACGAACAGGGTGATGCCCAGCTCCAGGTAGTCGCCGAGGTCGTTGTCCCGGTAGTCGATCGCCGCCAGGACCAGCTGGGCCCGTCCCGGGGTCGACTCCACGACCCGGAAGGCCCCGCCTTCGGGCAGCAGCGCCGCGGCCGCCGCGGCGTCGACGTCGTAGATGGCCGTGCCCGCCGAGGCGTCGCGCACCTCGACGGGCATCGTCACCCTCCGGCCGGCGATGTCGTGCTCCATGCGGTGGTCCCCCTTGCCGCCCCTGTCACGCGCGTCACGCCCGTCACGCGAGCTGGCGAGCGATCGTCCCCGTGTCGTAGTACACCCGCGCCCCGGTGAGCTGGTCGTGGGCGAACGTGAAGATGACGGCCGTGCGGCAGCGGAACCGCTTGCCGCTGGCCTCGAAGTCGGAGCTCGACCCGAGGTGCGTGCCCGACATCCAGAGCTCGGCGACCACCACCTCGGCCGCGTGGTGGACGGCGATCACCTCGAAGTGCAGGTCCGGGAAGTGGTGGCGGGTCATCCGGTAGTACCGCCGCACCTCCTCGGGCCCGTCGTAGACCC
Organism: Acidimicrobiales bacterium; assembly: GCA_036563745.1. Lineage (GTDB taxonomy): Bacteria > Actinomycetota > Acidimicrobiia > Acidimicrobiales > VFJN01 > DASXTK01. Next base: position 2,067 of record DATCLV010000605.1, read on the forward strand.
GCGCGTTGCCGATCAGCTCGTAGCGCGGGTGGGCGAAGCAGGCGAGCGCCGCGTCGACGTCGTTGGCGTTCTGGGCGGCGAGGAGGCGCTCCAGCACCTCGTCGCGACGGCGCCGCAGGCCGATGCCGATCGGGGTGGGCGTCGCCTCCATGGTCCTCTCAGTCCAGCAGGTCCGGCTGGTCGCGGACGATCTTGTCGTACAGGGGCTGGAAGCTGAACCACCCCGCCAGCGGGGTGCCCACCTGGGAGTGGGTGAGCTTGGCGTTGTCGGGGTCGATCTTCACCGGGGTGCCGGCGGCCTCGGCGGCCAGCTGCACCTGGCAGGTGCGCTCCATCGTGATGAACCACCAGGCGGCCTCGTCGACGGTCTGCCCGGCGGTGAGCAGGCCGTGGTTGCGGAGGATGCAGGCCTTCTTGTCACCGAGGGCGTGGGCGATGCGCTTGCCCTCCTCGACGTCGAGGACCACGCCGGTGAAGTCGTCGAAGAGCGCGTGGTCCTCGTAGAACGCGCAGGAGTCCTGGGTGATCGGGTCGAGGAGCCGGCCGAGGGTCGACCACGCCCGCCCGTAGGTGGAGTGCGTGTGGGCGGCGGCCTTCACGTCGGGCCGGGCCTGGTGGACCTGGGAGTGGATGGCGAACGCCGCCCGGTTCACCGGCCAGTCGCCCTCGACGACGTTGCCGTCGTGGTCGACGAGGATCAGGTCCGACGCCTTGATGAGCCCGAACGACATGCCGAACGGGTTGACCCAGAACAGGTCGGGGTGCTCGGGGTCGCGGGCGGTCAGGTGACCGGCGACGCCCTCGTTGAAGCCGAACCGGTCGAACAGGCGGAAGGCGGCGGCCATCCGCTGCTTGATGTGGGTCCGTTCCTCCTCGGGCGACGAGAACGTCGGGTACTTGTGGGGCACGAGCGCGCTCATCCTGTCTCCTCCGAGCTCCAGAACGCCCGGATGTCGCCGTCCGGGTCGTCGATGACGGTGATGTCCCGGTCGAGCACGCAGGTCGCCCGCCGGGTGCTGTCGTAGAGGGGCCAGTCGAGGCCGTCGTGGGCGGGGCGGCCGGTGCGCGCCATCGCCGCCCACGCCGTGGTGCACGTGCGGGCCAGGGCGCGGGTGCCGTCGTCGACGCCGCCCAGCAGCACCTTGACCCCCTCCTGCTCGACGGTGTCGAACACGAACGGGATGTCGATGGCGTGGCAGGCCCCGGCCAGGCCGCCGAGCGCCGTGGAGGCGTAGTCGAAGCGGTACATCGACACCTGGTCGGTGTGGGCGAGCTGGGCCTCGGCCAGCCGGATGGCGGGCATGCGGAACACCCGGTCGGTGAGCATGGCGCACCACAGCCGGCTGCTGTGCTTGTCCGGGTAGGCGGCCTGGTAGAGGGCGATCGCCTCGTCGGCCCGGTCCTCGCCGAACAGGCGGGCGACGCGGCGGCGCAGGCGCTCGGGCCCGATGTCGGCCAGGGTGTCCTGCAGGGCGAAGAGGTTCCACTCGTCGCGGGTGGTGCCGACGAGCAGCGGGACCCCGGCGGCGCTGCCGTCGCGGACGGCCTCGAGCGGCGGCCGGGTGAGCAGCCCGCCGTCGACCACCGGCTCGAAGGGCAGGTGCAGGTAGCCGGAGCCGGGACGGCGGGGGTCGGGGCGGGCGGTGGCGACGGCCTCGATGGCCGCGGCCTGGGCGGCGAGCAGGGCGTCGACGGGCAGGTCGAGGAGTCGGTCGACCTCGCCGGGCCCGAGCCCGAGGTGGCGGAGGACGTGGTCGGTGACCGTGGTCGCCCGCTCCGGGGACTGGACGTGCTCGGCGGCGCCGCTCTGGAGCACGGCGGCGTGGAAGAGCCCCCGGGCCTCGGGGGCGCCCAGCAGGGTGCCGATGCTCATCGCCCCGGCCGACTCGCCGAACACCGTGACCCGCCGGGGGTCGCCGCCGAACGCGGCGATGTTGTCGCGCACCCAGCGCAGGGCCTCGATCTGGTCGCGGATGCCGTTGACGCCCGAGCCGGCGAAGTCGCCGACCAGGTGGTCGAGGTAGAGGAAACCGAGCAGGCCCAGCCGGTAGTTGATCGTGACGACGACCACGTCGCCCTCGACCGCCAGGCGGCCGGCGTCGTAGTAGGGCGCGCGGCCGCTGCCGCTCGTGTAGCCGCCGCCGTGGATCCACACCATGACCGGGCGGGCGGCGTCGTCGGCCGCCGGCGTGCACACGTTGAGGACGAGGCAGTCCTCGCCGAAGTCCTGGTCCTCGACGCCGAAGAGGGTGTCGGTGGCCGACGGGTCCTGCGGGGCGGAGGGCCCGAAGCGCGTGGCGTCGAGCACCCCGGCCCACGGGGGCGCGGGCTGGGGCGGGCGGAAGCGGTCGGCGTAGGCGTACGGGATGCCCCGGAACAGGAGGACGCCCTCCCGCTCGAGGCCTTCGACCTTGCCGGCTGCGGTCTCGACGATCACCCCGCCAGTCTGCCGCGGTCGGGGCGCGACCGCCGGGCCGCGCCGCCGACGGGCGGACGCCTGGCGCTGACGCGTCGACGCCGGGCCGGGGACTGGACAGGGGAGTGGTTCCGTGGTTCATTAGTTGAGTAATGAACCTGGGAACCTTCGACGACGGGAGCCCGATCTACCGGCAGATCGCCGAGCAGATCAAGGCCGACGTGCTCGACGGGACCCTCGGGCCCGACGCCCAGCTCATGTCGACCAACCAGTACGCCGCCTACTACCGGATCAACCCGGCGACGGCGGCCAAGGCGTTCCAGCAACTGGTCGACGAGGGCCTCATCTACAAGAAGCGAGGGATCGGCATGTTCGTCGCCGCGGACGCCCGGGCCCGACTGCAGGAGCAGCACCGCAC
>DATCLV010000606.1:0-2399 GCA_036563745.1 Acidimicrobiales bacterium
GCGCGAAGAGCGCGGAGGTCCCGGGCGTCACCTTCTCGCGAACGGAGGCGATGAAGTCGTCGTCGATGCCCACGTCGGTGAGCGATCCGGTGATCGCTCCGGCAGCCGCACCGACCGCCATCCCCAGCAGCGGGACGAAGAAGATCAGGCCGAAGAGCAACCCCCAGAACGCCCCGCCGAGCGCACCCGCCCCGGTGAGGTTGTTGAGCTGCCGGGTGCGGGGCTTTCTGCGCCCCTCGTCCCACCGGACGATGGCGGCGTCGTGCACCGTGATCACGGCTTGCTTCTGCAGACTCGCCAGGATGTCGACCGCCTTGTCGGCACCCTCCGGGTCCTCGAACTTCCACACGGTCAGCGTGCCCATGGGCGTCTCCTGGATCGAGGGATGTGCCGAAGATGACACTCCGCCATTTCGGGAGAACCGGCATCACCCCATCGGGGTGATGCCCGGCGGCGGGCGCGACGGGCACGCCGGCAGGCCACGCGGGGCGTCGCCGGCTGCGCCACCATCGGCGTCGGGCCGGCGCCGGCGGCCCAGCCGGTCGAGCCCGAGGGCAGGGCCGACCGACCGGGCCGGCGGAGCCGGGACCGGGCGCCGGTGGGAGGAGCCGGCGCCGGGTCGGCCGGCGGAGCCGGTGACCAGGAGGCGGATGTCCGGGTGACCGGGTGTCCGGGTGACCGGGTCATCCGGAGGTCCGGGTCGTCCGGAGGTCGGTTGTCAGCGGCGTCGGGTGTTCGGGGCTTCGAGTCAGGCGATCAGACGATCCGACGGTCTGGCGGTGCGGCGATCAGACGATCCGAAGGTCTGGCGATGCGGCGATCAGAGGGTCCGACGGTCTGGCGGTGAGGCGATCAGGCCGTCAGGCGATCGGGCATCGGGGCGGTGGCGAAGGCGGCGACGACGGACTCGGCCGGCACCCGGTCGTGGGCGAGGACGGCGCCGCCGGCGTCGAAGATCTCGGCACTGAGGCGGGCGGCCCAGCTGTTCTCCCACAGCACCAGCGCCGCCGCGCTGTCGGGGGCCAGCTCCTCGCCGGCGATCTCGACGTCCTCGGCGGTCAGCAGCGACCCGGCCGCGCGACGCAGCTCGGGGTCGACGCTCCCCTCGATCGGCGTGGCCGTCACCCGGCCGTCGAGGTCCTTGTGCACCAGCACCAGGTCGATGAGGCGGACCGTGCCCGCCTCGACGAGGCGGGAGAGCGTCGGCGGGATGGCACCGTCGAACCGGTTGCCGGGCAGGCCGATCAACATCATCTCGACGGGGCCCACGGGGTGGTCGGCGGGTGACATGGCACAAAGGTTCGACCGGCAGCGGGGCGCGCGTCCTCACCCACTCGGGGTGGTTGGGGAGGGAGCGGCCGTGCCGGGGGTCGGCGGGCCCGGCGCGGGTGGGTGGTGGCGCTGCCAGAGCGTGGCGTTGAGGATCGCGGAGGCGACCAGCAACCGACCCAGGACGAACAGCCACGCCAGCAGCGCGGCGGCCACGCCCAGGGAGCCGTAGAGCTCCGAGGCCGTGGCGATGCGATGGGCCAGGTAGTAGGCGCTGGCGACGTGCAGCAGCCATGCCCCGACGCCGACCAGGAGGGCACCGGGGAGGAGGTCGACGGCCCGGGCCTCGGGGTGGTGGGGCAGGGCGACGTCGATGGCGAGCGCCAGCCCGACCAGCAACGCCACCTCGGCCGCCACGAACCCCAGGCCGAGACCGGCGGACTCCTCCCGCAACGCCTGCAGCACGCCGACGCTGGCGACCACGGTGAGGGCGGCGGCGAAGGCGACGAGCGCCGCCAGCGCCGGTCGGCGGAGACGCTCCACCGGCTGGTCCCAGGCCAGGGCGTGGGCGGCGCGGAGGACCTTCGCCGCGCCCACCCCGCCGGTGTAGACCGCCCACAGGGTGAGCGGCACGAGCACCCACAGGCTGCGGCGCGAGTCGCGGGAGGCCGTGGCGACCGAGTCGATCACGTAGCGGCTGAGGCCGACCCGGTTGCCGACATCGGACGGGGCGTCGGCGTCGAGGCCGGTGGCGATGCCGAGGACCGTGACCACCGCCAACCCCATCGGCAGCAGGTACACGAACAGGCGGAACGCCACGGCACCGGCCAGGACGTTGCCGACCACCCGGCGGTCCCGGTCGCGGGTGTCGAACAACGTGTCGACGGCGGTCCACCGCTCCCGGGCGGCCTCGGCCCGAGCGGTCCCCCGGTCCACCATCCCCGTCAGCCGGGCCCGCACCCGGTCGAGCCGGCGGTGGTCGCCGTGGCCTCGGGTGGCGGCGCCACGCACGTCCCGAGTGTCGACCCGGCCCCGGCGTCCGGCCTCACCCGCACGGGGTGGCCGACCCCCGGAGGCCCGTCATCTTCGCCGGCCGGGGCCCGACGGCGGGGCGGCGGTGGAGGTGGGGG
>DATCLV010000609.1:0-1855 GCA_036563745.1 Acidimicrobiales bacterium
GATCATGCCCCGGTCCGAGATGGCCGAGCTGCGCCAGCCGTCGATGGCCGGGGTGATGGAGGAGGCGGTCGGCGGCTGGGGCGAGGTGTTCGTCGGCGGCGGGCTGATCGTGTCGGTGCTGGGCGCCTACCTGGCGTGGACGCTGATGGCGGCCGAGGTGCTGTTCGTGGCGGCCAAGGACGACGACATGCCGCGCTTCCTGCGCCGCGAGAACGCCGCCGAGGCGCCGGTGGCGGCGCTGGTCATGTCCACGGTGCTGATCCAGGCGATGCTGCTGGTGACGCTGGTCTCGGACGACGCGTTCAACTTCATGCTGAACATGACCAGCGCGCTGACGCTGATCCCGTTCCTGCTGGCGGCGGCCTACGCGCTCCGGCTGGTCACCGCGGCGCGCCGCCCGGCGGTGGCGGTGGCCGGCGAGGGCCCGGCGGGTTCGGCGGGTCAGGCGGACGCGGCCGAGGGGACGGGGCACGGGCGGGACCTGGTCGTCGCCGCCCTGGCCACCCTGTACACGGCGTTCCTGCTGTTCGCCGCGGGGCCGAAGTACATGCTCGTCTCGTTCGTCATCTACGCCCCCGGCAGCGTGCTGTTCGTGATGGCCCGCCGGGAGCAGGGCCGGCGGGTCTTCTCCCCGGCCGAGCTCGTCGTCCTGGCCGTGTCGGTGGTCGGCGCCGTGGTGGGCGTCGTCGCCCTGGCCGCCGGGTGGATCACCATCTGACCGAAGGAGCCTGCCCATGAGCACCACCACCTCGCCCGGCACCGCCCCCGGCACCGCGCCCGCCGCCGACGGGCTGACCCGGCCGGCCGTGGTCGACCTCGGGGTCCACTCGGAGGTGGGGCGGCTGCGCAAGGTCCTCGTGTGCGCGCCCGGCCTCGCCCACCGTCGGCTCACCCCGACCAACAGCGACGAGCTGCTGTTCGACGACGTGCTGTGGGTCGACGCGGCCCGCCGCGACCACGACGACTTCGCCGCCGCCATGCGCGAGCGGGGGGTCGAGGTCGTCGAGCTGCACGACCTGCTGACCGAGCTGCTGACCGTCCCCGAGGCGAAGACCTGGCTGCTCGACCGCAAGGTCGTGGCCAACGAGGTCGGTGCCGGGCTGGTCGACGACACCCGGGCGTTCCTCGACGGGCTCGAGCCCCGGCGGCTGGCCGAGCTGCTCATCGGGGGCCTGGCCACCACCGACCTCCCCGAGGACTTCCGCTCCCCCTACCTCGCCCTGGCGCGGGAGCGCACCGGGGCGCGCGACTACCTGATGCCGCCGTTGCCCAACACCCTCTACACCCGCGACACCACCTGCTGGATCTACGGGGGCGTCACCCTCAACCCGCTCTACTGGCCGGCCCGCCACGACGAGACCCTGCTCATGAAGGCCCTGTACGAGTTCCACCCGTACTTCGCCGGGGCCCGGGTGTGGTGGGGCGACCCGGAGGTCGACTGGGGGCTCGCCACCTTCGAGGGCGGCGACGTGATGCCCGCCGGCAACGGGGTGGTGCTGGTCGGGATGAGCGAGCGGACCTCCCGGCAGGCCATCACCCAGGTGGCGGCGGCCCTGTTCGCCGCCGGGGCCGCCGAGCAGGTGATCGTGGCCGGGATGCCCAAGCTGCGGGCGGCGATGCACCTCGACACCGTGTTCACGTTCGCCCACCGCGACGTCTGTACCGCCTACCGGGAGATCGTCGACGGCATCGAGTCGATCTCGCTGCGGCCGAGCGACAAGCCGCCGGGCGTCGAGGTGACGATCGAGCAGAAGAGCTTCCTCGACGTCGTCGCCGAGGCGCTCGGCCTGAAGGAGCTGCGCGTCGTGCCCACCGGTGGTGACGTCTACGCCAGCGAGCGGCAGCAGTGGGACAG
>DATCLV010000615.1:0-12323 GCA_036563745.1 Acidimicrobiales bacterium
CACGTACACCGAGCGCCTCTACTCCTTCCTCCCTGTCATCGTGGCCGCGCATCTGGTGGCCAACTGGATGTGGGGCAACTACGGCCAGATCTGGGCGCACGCGAGCATCGCCGAGGCCCGCCGGATCTTCCTGGCGGGAGCGACGGCCGGCGCCTTCATCTTCCTGGTCAACCCCATGAACGACCTGTCGATCCCGCGCTCGGTGGCCGTCATCGGCTCGCTGGGCAGCGCGGTGCTGATGGGCGTGGTGCGGTTCCAGGTCCGCCTGCTGGGATCGCGCAAGCAGATCGACCACAGCGCCACCCGCGTGGTGGTCGTGGGAGCCGGCGAGGCCGGGGCCGCCATCGTCCGCGAGATGCAGCGCCGACCCGACAACGGCCGCACCCCCGTGGTGGTCGTCGACGACGACCCGCGCAAGCAGGGCCGCCACCTGCTGGGCGTGCCGGTCGTGGGCAGCCTCGCCACCCTCGACCAGGTCGTCCACGAGTACCGGGCCGAGGAGGTCCTGGTGGCCATCCCCAGCGCCGACCAGGAGCTGATCCGCTTCGTCATCCAGGGCGCCGAGATGGCGAGCGTCCCCGTGAAGGTGCTGCCGCCGGTCCGCGACCTGCTGGGCAACGCCCCGACGGTGCGCGACGCCCGCGACGTGAAGATCGAGGACCTCCTGGGCCGCACCCAGGTGTCCACCGACATCGAGGGCATCCGCGCCACGGTGCGCGGCAAGGTCGTGCTGGTCACCGGGGCCGGTGGGTCGATCGGCTCGGAGATCTCGCGCCAGGTCGCCGCGCTCGAGCCCGCCCGCCTGCTGCTGCTCGACCACGACGAGACCCACCTCCACGACGCCCGGCAGCTCATCGAGGGCCCGAACGAGCTGGTGCTGGCCGACATCCGCGACCGCGAGCGGATGATCGAGCTGTTCGCCGAGGCCCGGCCCGACGTCGTGTACCACGCCGCGGCCCACAAGCACGTGCCGCTGCTGGAGGCCCACCCGTCCGAGGCGATCCGCACCAACGTGCTGGGCACGCGCAACGTCGTCGACGCCGCGGTCAACGCCGGCGTCGGCCGGCTGGTGTTCATCTCGTCCGACAAGGCGGTCCGCCCCAGCAACAACCTCGGCTACTCGAAGTGGCTGGGCGAGCAGCTGGTCCTCCACGCCATGCCGCCGGGCGCGCGCTGGTGCTCGGTCCGGTTCGGCAACGTGCTGGGCAGCCGCGGCTCGGTGATCCCGACCTTCGCCCGGCAGATCGCCGAGGGCGGGCCGGTCACGGTCACCGACCCCCGCATGACCCGCTACTTCATGAGCGTCCAGGAGGCGGTGCAGCTGGTGCTGCAGGCCTCGACGCTCTCGGAGGGCGGCGAGATCTTCATGCTCGACATGGGCGAGCCCGTCAACATCCTCGAGCTGGCCGAGCGCATGGTGCGTCTCTCCGGGCACCAGGTCGGCACCGAGATCCCCATCACCTTCACCGGCATCCGCGAGGGCGAGAAGCTGGCCGAGGACCTGCAGAACCCCGAGGAGACCGTCAGCCCGACGGCCCACCCGTCGATCCTGCGCCTGACACCGCGCGCCGTTCCTGTCACCATGTTGGACGACGGCACGCGCACCCTGGCCGAGCTGGTCACCCAGCGGGCCGACCACCACGCCGCACAGCGCATGGCCGCGCTCGCGGAGGCTGGGCACAACACCAACCACCACCACCTGGATTTCGACGCTGTGGAGCTGTCGGAGCGGAGGAACCGATGGAGCCCGTCGACTACGTAAAGATCCTCAAGAACCACTGGAAGGTGGTGGTCGCGCTCATCGTCCTGGCGCTGGCCGCGGTCTACATCACGACGCCCAAGCAGGCCACCAAGGCCTACAGCGCCGACGCGGTGCTGTACATGGCGAGCGGCGGCGGGGAGAGCGAGACCGGTGGCGGCTTCTCGAACGTGCGGCTGGCGGCCCGGTTCGTCGACACGCCTCCGATCCCGGAGAACGTCGCGGAGGCGCTCGGGTGGACGGGCACGCCCGAGCAGCTGGCCGGCAAGGTCAGCGCGCAGGCCGACCCCGAGCAGCTGCCGTTCCTCACGATCACCGCTTCGGGCTCCACGCCCGAGGAGGCCATCCGGATCGCCAACGGGTTCGCCGACGGCCTGATCGCCTACATCGATCAGCAGGAGACGCTGCGCCTGCAGGAGGCGCAGGAGGCCGAGAGCGCCCGGATCCAGGAGATCCAGTCGCGGATCGCCGACCTCGAGCAGCAGATCTCGCGCAACCCGCCGAACGCGGCGTCCCTGCAGTCCCAGCTCGACGCCCTGAACGTCCAGGCCGCCACCCCACCGGAGGGTGAGGACAACGCCGAGAAGGTGGAGTACAAGATCAAGGAGAAGGCGACGAGCGCCCGCACCGAGGCTTCCTTCATCGCCGGCGCCGGGCGCCCGCAGCGCATGCTGCTGGGCGGCGTGGTGGCCGCGATGATCGGCTTCGGCGTGGCGATCATGCTCGACCGCTCCGACTCCCGCCTGCGCACCAAGGAGGCGGCCGAGCGGCACTTCGGGCTGCCGGTCCTGGCCGAGATCCCGCTGCTCAACATCCGCGACCGCAGTCGAGCGGCGGTCGTGGCGTTCGAGCGGGTGCCGCGGATCGCCGAGTCCTACCGGAGCCTCCGGACGGCGTTGCTGCTGTTCCGGGGCAAGGCCGCCGGCGTGGCGTCGGCGACCAACGGCAACGGCAACGGCAACGGCTACGGCAGCCTGTCGGGCCACGACGGCAACGTCCGCCAGCTGGTGGTCGTCACCTCGCCCGAGGCCGGCGACGGCAAGAGCACCACCACCGCCAACCTGGCCATGGCCTACGCCGAGACCGGGCAGTCGGTGCTGCTGGTGAGCTGGGACCTGTGGCGGCCCCTGTCGCCCGACGTGTTCGACGCCCAGGAGGGCCCGGGCGTGTCCGACTACCTCGACGGGCACGGGACCTCGCTGGTCCGCTACGTGCAGGACACGTCGATCCCGGGCGTGCGGATCGTGACCGCCGGTCTCGGCGGCCACCACCCGACCGCCCAGCTGGAAGCGGCCCGGCGCCTCCTGGAGGAGGCCCGGACGCTGGCCAACGTGGTCATCGTCGACACGGCGCCGATCCTCTCGGCGAGCGTCACCCGCGAGCTGGTCACCCTGGCCGACGCCGTGCTGGTCGTCTGCCGGGCCGGCCGGACCACCGTGTCGGCCGCCGACCGCTGCGCCGAGCTGCTGGAGCGCCTGGGCGCCCCCACGCTGGGCGTGGTCCTCGTCGGCGTGCCCGGTGCGGCGTTCAACGACTACTACGGCGCCCCGTCCAAGGGCCTCCGCCGCCCGCTCGAGCGGATCGGCCTGGGCGGCAGCAGCCGCCGCAGCGAGGCCACCCGCGGCGCCCGCCACAAGGCGCCGTCCGGTGCGCCCGGCCAAGCGCCGGTGGGCACGGCCGCGGGCTCGCGGTACCCGTCGTCGCCGTCGGGGTCGTCGCTGCGACCGACCGCGTCCCAGTACCGGGCCTCGTCGCGCGCGTCCGAGGGCGGGCGGGACCTGGGCCGGTGAGCGGGCGCCCGTGAGCAGGACCAGATGAGCACGGCACCATGAGCGCTCCCCCTGCGCCCGCGGTGCCCGAGACCACCCGGTGGGAGCGTTCGTCGGAGGTCCTCTGGCGGCGCACGGCCACCGGGGTGGCCGTGCTGCCCCACGACAGCACCACGGTGACGGCGCTGGAGGGCCTGCAGTCGGCCCTGTGGCTGGCGCTGGTCCGGCCCATGACCGTCGACACGCTGGTCGACCAGCTGGCGGAGCACCTCGACGACGACCCCGCGGTCCGGCACCGGGTGGTCGGCGACGCGATCCTGACCCTCGTGGCCGAGGGGGCGCTGCGGGAGAGCGTCGAGCAGTGACCGCCGTGGACGTGGCGCAGGAGCACCTCCTGCTGGGTCTGGCCGCGTACGGCCTGGCCGGCAGCGTGGTCGAGACCTATCCGGGCCCGTTCGCGCCCGACGAGTGGTTCCACTTCGTCCAGGCCTGCGACGCCCACGGGCTGCTCGGGCTCCTGGCCTTCGCCGCCGAGCGCGGCGGGGTGAAGCTGCGGAGCGAGCAGGCCGAGGAGCTGGCGGTCCGCGAGCGCGAGCTGGCCGGCCTGTCGCTGCTGGTGGAGCAGCGGATCGTCCGGGTCTCCGGCCTGCTGACGGCCGCCGGGGTGCCGCACCGCCTCGTCGACGGCCCGGCCCGCGCCCGCCTGGGCTACCGCCAGCCGGGGACGCGGACCTACCGGTCGGCCACGCTGCTCACCGACGACGTGGGTGCCGGCCTGGTGGCGCCGCTCACGTCGGGGGTGCCGACGCGCCTCGAGGTGCAGGTGGCGCTGCTGGCGGGCGAGCGGACGCTGGCGGTCGGCGACCTGGCCGACCCGCCCACGATCCTGTCGCTGGCCGACCGGCCGGTGCCGACGGCCAACGTCGAGGAGCTCCTGGTGCTGGCGTGCCTGGAGCACCACGGCGCGGCGGCGCCGGACCTGTTGGTCCTGCGCGACATCGCCGAGCTGGCCCTGTTCCCCGCGATCGATCCCGAGCGGGTGCGCCGGACGGCCGAGGCCTGGGGGGTGGCCTCGCTGGTGACGCGCGCGCTCGTCGAGACCTGGCGGACCTTCGAGCTCGCCGACCGGACGGCGCTGTCCGTCTGGGCGGCCCGCGACGAGGATCCCGCGCACAACCCCCGTTCCCGTCGTGCCGGTGGCGTGATGGGCCGAGTGGCACGGAGGACGTAGGTGCCCCTTCCCGCAATCCTGGGCGGCTCGCCCGCGTTCGCCGACGGCTTGCCGTTCTTCCGCCCCGCGAAACCTCCGCTGGAGCGGGTCGTCGCCCGCCTCACCCCCTCCTACGAGAGCGGGGCGCTCACCAACAGCGCCCTGCGTCGGGAGCTGGAGGAGAAGGCGGCGGAGAAGCTCGAGGTCGCGCACGTGATCGCCGTGTCGTCGTGCACGGCGGGCCTCATGCTGGTGATGCAGGCCCTGGCGGAGCCGGGGACCGAGGTCGCCATGCCCAGCTTCACGTTCTCGGCCACCGCGCACGCCGCGGTGTGGGCCGGCGCCCGGCCGCGGTTCACGGAGTGCCGCCCCGACACCTGCCAGATCGACGTCGACGACGCCGCCAAGCGGCTGGCCGACGCGTCGCTGCTGGTCGGCACCCACGTGTTCGGTTCGCCGTGCACGCCGGAGCAGGTCGAGGAGATCGGCCGCCAGGCGGGCATCCCCGTGATCTTCGACTCGGCCCACGGCTTCGGTGGCAAGCGCCGGGGCAAGCCGATGGGCGGCTTCGGGTCGGCCGAGGTGTTCAGCCTCAGCCCGACGAAGGTGCTGATCGCCGGCGAGGGCGGCCTGGTCGCCACCAACGACGCCGACCTCGCGGCCCGCATCCGCCTGGGCGTCGACTACGGCAACCCGGGCGACTACGACACGCAGTTCGCGGGGCTCAACGCCCGGATGTCGGAGCTGCACGCTGCCGTGGCGCTGTGCTCGCTGGAGGAGCTCGACGAGCACCTGGCGAAGCGGCGCGCCCTGGCCGACGAGTACCGGGCCGGCCTGGCCGACCTGCCGGGCGTGACGGTCCAGGCCGTCGACGACGAGGACGCGTCGACCTACAAGGACCTGACGGTGATCGTCGACGAGGCCGACTTCGGCCTCGACCGCGACACGGTGGCCGCGGCGCTGAAGGCCGAGGGCGTCGACACCCGGCCCTACTTCTGGCCGCCCGTGCACCGGCAGGCCGCGTACGCCCACCTCGACACCGGCGAGCTGCCGGTCACCGACTGGGTGTCGAGTCGCGTCGTGAGCCTGCCGCTCTGGCGTGACATCCCGGCGGGGGCCGTGCAGCGCGTGGTCGAGGTCCTGGCGAACCTCCACCGCCATGCCGAGCAGGTCGCAGCGACGGCCCCTGACAAGGAGGACAGCGCGTGCGCGCCCTCGTGACCGGCGGTGCCGGCTTCATCGGCTCGCACCTCGTGGACGCGCTCGTCGCCCGGGGCGACGACGTCGTCGTCCTGGACAACCTCGCCACCGGGAAGGTCGAGAACCTGAACCGGGAGGCCAAGTTCATCGAGGGCGACGTCTCGCAGCTCGACGACGTGGTCGAGGCGATGGCCGGGTGCGAGGTGGTGTTCCACCAGGCGGCGCTGGGCTCGGTGCCCCGGTCGGTCGCCCGCCCGCTCGACACCGACCGCGCCAACGTCCACGGCACGCTGACCGTGCTGGCGGTCGCCCGCGACGCCGGCGTGCGGCGGGTCGTGGCGGCCTCGTCGTCGTCGGTGTACGGCGGCGCCCGCCAGGTGCCCACCCCGGAGGATCTGGAGCTGATCCCCCGGTCGCCCTACGCGGTCAGCAAGCTGACCGGCGAGCACTACTCGCGGGTGGCCTGGGAGCTCCACGGGCTCGAGACGGTGTGCCTGCGCTACTTCAACGTGTACGGCCCCCGGCAGCGGCCCGACAGCGAGTACGCGGCGGTGATCCCCCGGTTCATCGACGCGTTGGTGAACGGCCTGCCCCCGGAGGTGCACGGCGACGGCCTGCAGTCCCGCGACTTCACCTACGTGAGCGACGCGGTGCAGGCCAACCTGCGTGCCGCCTCGGCCCCGGCGGAGGCGTGCGCGGGGAAGGCCTACAACGTCGCCCACGGCGTCCCGCACTCGCTGCTGGACCTGCTGGCGATCCTGCGGGCCCAGCTGGGCGTGGACATCCAGCCGGTGCACGTGGACAGCCGGCCGGGCGACGTCCGGTTGTCGCACGCCGACGTGTCGGCGGCGCGGCGCGACCTCGGCTACGAGCCGGTCGTGACGTTCGAGGAGGGTCTGGCGAAGACCCTCGACTGGTTCCGCTCGCGCAGCCGCGAGCTGCTGGGCTCCTAGCGGGCCCGGCCCTTCACACCACAGGAGACAAGGCGGCGGACATGGCCAAGCAGACGGTGGGCGAGAGAGCGGTGCCGACGGCGCCGGAGCACGCCGGCGGGCACGACCCCGTCGGCCCTGACGCCAACGGCACGCGCAACGGCGACGGCGACGGGGCGACGGCCCCCGCCCGGGCCCCGGCGGGCGCGGGCGTCGGCACCGCGGCCGACCTGGCCGGCGAGCTGGTCGCCCGCATCGACGACCGCACCGCCCGGGTGCTGATCGTGGGGCAGGGCTACGTGGGGCTCCCCGTGGCGATGCGGGCGGTCGAGCTGGGCTTCCCGGTGGCGGGCCTGGAGCTGAACCCCGAGCGGGTCGCGGCGCTGCGGTCGGCCCGCTCGTACGTGAGCGACGTGACCGACGAGGAGCTGGCGCGGGCGCTGGAGCGGGGCTACGTGCCCACCACCGACCCGTCGGAGGCCGGGCCGTTCGACATCGCGGTGATCACCGTGCCGACGCCGCTGAGCGAGGGCCAGCCCGACCTGTCCTACGTCGAGGCCGCCGCCGAGACCCTGGCCCGCCGCCTGCGGGTGGGGTCGCTGGTGGTGCTGGAGTCGACCACCTACCCGGGCACCACCGAGGAGCTCCTGAGGCCGCTGCTGGAGTCGGGGTCGGGCCTCACCGCCGGCCAGGAGTTCTTCGTCGGCTACTCGCCGGAGCGGATCGACCCGGGCAACCGCACCTACGGCTTCGTGAACACGCCGAAGGTGGTGTCGGGCATCGACGAGGCGTCGCGGCGCTGCGTCGAGGCGTTCTACGGCGCCCTGGTCGACAAGGTCGTGCCGGTGAAGACCACCGGCGAGGCCGAGCTGGTCAAGCTGCTGGAGAACACGTTCCGGCACGTGAACGTGGCCCTGGTCAACGAGCTGGCGATGTTCGCCGCCGACCTGGGCATCGACATCTGGGGCGCCATCGACGCCGCCAGCACCAAGCCGTTCGGCTACATGCGGTTCACGCCGGGGCCGGGCGTGGGCGGGCACTGCCTGCCGATCGACCCGTCGTACCTGTCGTGGCGGGTGAAGAACCGGCTCGGCCACACGTTCCGCTTCGTGGAGCTGGCCAACGACGTGAACGAGCACATGCCCGACTACGTCGTGACCCGGTCGATGGTGCTGCTCAACAAGCACGGCCGGGCGGTGAAGGGCAGCAAGGTGCTGGCCCTGGGCCTGAGCTACAAGAGGGGCACCTCCGACTGGCGGGAGTCGCCGTCGCTGGGCGTGGTCGAGGGCCTGCTGGCCCTGGGCGCCGACGTGACGGCGTGCGAGCCGTACATGCCGGAGACGGGCGGCCCGGCGGTCCCGGTGCCGGTGGTCGAGTGCACCCCGGAGGTGCTGGCCGCCGCCGACCTGGTGATCCTCCTGGTCGACCACCCGGACTTCCCGCTCGACGACATCGCCACCCACGCCCGCCTGGTGCTCGACACCAAGGGCGTGCTGCGGCACCACACGTTCACCGGCGAGGTGCTCTGAGCCCAGGTCGGGTCGGCTGAGGGCGGGCGCCTCCGGGCGCCGGTCCCGCCGCGCCCGGGCTCGGCGCCGGGCCGACCCCGGCCGGCTCGCTCGCGTCCCGGCTCAGGGCTCGAAGCGGGCGGTCGGGGGGAGCGCCGCGTGGGCGGGGACGTCGACGCGCACGCGGGTCCGCCGGGGGACGCCGAGCCGGTAGGCGTCGTCGACCATGTCGTCGCCCTCGTCGATCCGGCGGGTCGGCAGGCACAGCAGCACCAGCACGAACGGGAACACCTGGGTGCGTTGGCGGGTCATGATGCCGAAGTTGCCGATCGACGAGAAGGCGAAGATGAACATCGTCGTGTAGGCGAGGCAGTAGGCCACGTACGGCACCCGGAACAGCAGGCCGAGCACGCGCGCCAGGCTGCGGCGCGACAGCCAGCACATCCACAGCAGGAACGACCCCTCGAGCGCCGCCACCAGCATCTGGGGCTCGCTGGCCTCCCAGACGTAGGGCCGGAACAGCACGGCCATCATGGCGTTGGGGAACTGGGCCGGGGTGAACGGCCGGGCGCCGTCGAACTGCGAGCCGCCCTGGCCGGACTGGGCCTCGGTGCGCTCGAGCACGGTCTGCACCGACTGCGTGCTGGTCCCGTCGACCTCGAAGAACGACGCGGTCGAGCTGAGCACCACGCCGCCGGCCGCGAGGAGCACGGCGACGCCGACCATCTTCCCGATGGGGCCCGTGCGCGACTCGGCCCACGACTTCCGCCGCAGCATGTACGAGACCATCAGCGAAGCGAAGATCAGCGCCGTCACGTGCGGTCGCACCATGGCGGTGCCGGCCAGGCCGAAGCCGGCCACCGGGTAGCCGAGCGGGTTGTGCTTGAGGATCATCGCCACGCCGTAGGTGGCGAGGCCGATCGTGCACAGCATCCAGGCTTCCTTGCCGATGCTCGACGGCCAGTACAGGAGCGACGGCAGGAAGAACAGGAGCCAGGCGTAGCGCCGGTGGTCGGCCTCCGGGAACGCGGTGCGCAGGGCCCGGTAGCACCAGTACAGGCCCAGGAAGCTGAGCAGGGCGTACACCAGGAACCCGCCCAGCATGGTGGGCCCGGTGACGATGTAGAGGAGGCCGGTGGTGAGCCGTAGGAACTCGGTGCCCATCAGGTCGGGCACCTCCTCGGCGTACATCTCGGCGAAGTTGCCCTCCCAGAAGGCGAGGGCGAGGCGGCTGCCGCCGCCGTGGTAGCCGATGGCGTCGGCGTTGTCGCCGTAGAGCTTGAACGTGAGGTAGTAGCGGAGGCAGGCGCCGATCATCTTGGCGACGAACGCCGCCGAGATGAGGTTGACCATCGTCGGGTCGTCGCGGACCACCGACTTCCGCAGCAGCGGCAGCGTGAGCGTCGCCAGGATCGGGCCGATGACCAGGGCGCCCCAGATGTCGTAGGACAGGCTCCGCATGCCCAGCGACATGGCGATGATGTAGAGCGCCGCGCCCCCGAACCAGACCGCCGTGGTGGCGGCGCTGGTGGTGGGCTGCACCCGGTTCAGGGATGCCATCACGGCGACGACGCCTCCCGGCGGGCGGCCAGCGCCCGGTCGTACACCGATTCGATCTGGCGGACGGCCCGGCGCAGGTCGAAGTCGTGGGCCCGGCGGCGCGCCGCGGCCGCGACCGCGGCGCGGGCGGCGTCGTCGTCGAGGAGCTTGCCCATCGCCGCGGCGAGGGCACCGGGGTCGCCCGGGTCGACGAGGAGGCCGTCGACCCCGTCGGTGATCACCTCGGGGATGCCGCCCACCCGGGTGGTGACGGGGGCGACGCCGCTGGCCATGGCCTCCAGCAGGGCGATCGGCAGGCCCTCGAACCGGGAGCTCAGCACGAACAGGTCGAAGCCGGGGAGCAGCTCGAACACGTCGTCGCGCATGCCGGTGAACACGACGGCCTCCGCGAGCCCGAGCGCCGCGGCCTGCGCCTTCAGCTCGGCCTCGAGGGGGCCGATGCCGACGATCAGCAGCTTGGCGGTCGGCCGCTCGGCGTGGACCTGGGCGAACGCGGTGATGAGCCCGGCGTGGTCCTTCTTGGCGGTCATGTTGCCGACGGTGGCGACGACCGGCACCGCGAGGTCGAGGCCCAGCCGCTCGCGGGCGGCCCGCCGCGCCTCGGGGCCGTGGCGGAGGGCGTCGACGTCGATGCCGTGGATGACCACCTCGACCGGCACGCTCGACCGGATCGACCGGGCCACCCCGTCGGACACCGCCATGACCGCGGCGTTGCGGCGGTAGGTGAGGCGGTTGAGCAGCCGGGTGGGGAGCCGGTAGCGGTCCCACATGTTGTGCTCGGTGTGGACGACCGCCGGGCCGCCGCGCCGCATCGGCGGGAGCGCCAGCCGGGCCAGGACGGCCGGGAGCGGCATGTGGGTGTGGACGACGGTGACGCCGTGGTCGCGCACCATGCGGCGCAGCTTCCGGACCCAGCCGAGGCTCCACGGCTTCGGTGCGTCCAGGCAGGTCACGGCCACCCCGGACGCCTCGATCTCGGCGACGAAGGCGTCCTTCCAGGGCAGCAGGTAGGCGATCTCGGGGGTGAACCGCGCCCGGTCCATGTGCCGGACCGCGCCCGCGAGCAGGCGCTCGGTCCCACCTCGACCGAGACCCTTCGTCAGCATCAGCACGCCGCCGGAGTGCTGGCCCGCGTTCCCGCCCGTCGGCCCCTGCACAGTCCGACCAGGCTACGCCCTGCCCGGGGCGGCTGTCGACGGTCGAGGGGTCGGGTCGGGCCCGGGGCGCCGGGCCCCCGTTCCACATTGCGTCGATCAGGCCGACATATGCGGCTTTTCGGACGCAATGTGGAGGATGCCGACGGAGGGTCGGGTGAACAGCCGGACCTGCGGCGCCTGGCCCCGCTCCAGCCCGACGCCGGTGCCCACGTAGATCGGGTTGCCGGCCAGCTCGTGGAGGCCGCCGGCGGCGACGTCGCGGGGGACGTCCGACATCGTGACCAGCGGCCCGAACCCGGGCACCGCGATCTGGCCGCCGTGGGTGTGGCCGGCGACGACGAGGTCGACCCGGGAGTCGGGCGGGAGGTGGAGGGCGGCGTCGGGCCGGTGGGCCAGGAGGATGCGGATCGTGCCGTCCTCGGGGGCGGTGTGGAGCTCGTCGCGGAGCGCCGCGGCCTCCGGGGTCCGGTACGCGAGCCGGTGGCCGCCGATGCGGAGGCGCCGGTCGCCGACGGTCACGTCGACGGCCTCGTCGTCGAGGATGGTGATGCCGGTGCCCTCGACCAGGCGGTCGGCGGCGTCGAACCAGTCGACGTCGCCCCGCACCAGGTAGACGCCGTGGGGTGCGGTGATGCGGCCGAGCAGCGCCCGCATGTCGTCGAGGTGGCGGTCGAGGGCCTGGCGGGAGCCCTGGAACAGGTCGCCGGGGAGCAGCACGAGGTCGGGCTCCTCGGCGAGGAGCCGGTCGACGGCGTCGTGCTCATAGCTGCCGGGGTCGTCGGTCTGCAGGTCGGTGAGGACGCCGATGCGCACCGGGTCGTCGCCGGTGCGGGCCGGGTCGACGGGCACGGCGACCCGGTCGACCCGCAGGCGGTGGGGCGCCACGTGCGTCGCGTACCAGCCGACCGGCGCCGGGAGCAGGAGGACGACGCCCAGCGCGATCGCCACCCGCCGGGCCAGCGGCCCCGCGGGCCGGGGCGCCTCGGCCTTCCTGGTGCCGAGGATCCGCTCGGCGGCCGTGGGCGGCGGCGGGGGCGGCAGCGTGGGTTCCAGGCGGGCGAGGAGCGGGGCCGAGAGCGTGCGGGTCAGCAGCGCCGCGCCCAGGAGCGGGACGGTCACGGTGAGCCCCAGGTAGGTCAGGTGCAGCGCCCCGAAGGCGTCCAGGCCCCGCGCGCCCAGGACGACGGTGCCCATCGCCAGCACGAACCAGGTCATCACCACGCTCAGC
>DATCLV010000628.1:0-9724 GCA_036563745.1 Acidimicrobiales bacterium
CATCATCGACGGCGAGATCCCCGGTCGGTTCGTGTGGCAGGACGACCGGGCGGTCGTCTTCCTGACCATCGCGCCGATCCGCCCCGGTCACGCCCTGGTGGTGCCGCGGGCGGAGGTCGACCACTGGCTCGACCTCGACCCCGAGCTGGCCGCCCACCTCACGAAGGTCGCCCAGATCGTGGGGACGGCGCAGATGGCGGCGTTCTCGCCGGCGCGGGTGGGCCTGATCATCGCCGGGCTGGAGGTGCCCCACACCCACCTCCACGTGATCCCGATCGACTCCGAGGCCGACCTGAGCTTCGCCAAGGCCGACCACGGCGCCGCGCCCGAGGCCCTCGACGACGCCGCCCGGCGCCTGCGGGAGGCGCTGCGGTCGCTGGGCCACGGCGACCGGGTGCCCGCCGAGCCGGCCGACGCGGGCGCCGGCGCCGACGGGTAGCGGCCGTCCCACGGTCGCCGTGCCGTTCCCGCTCGTCTCCCACCAGGGGCTCGCCGCGCCCGCGCTGCTGGTCGACCGGCGGGCCCGGCTCGACGGGGTGGCGCTGATGGTCGGGTCGCTGGCGCCCGACCTGGTCTACGCGTTCGTCGACGAGGGCGACGACCTCCTGCCCTGGTCGCTGCTGTGGTTCGTGCTGCCGGTGGCGGTCGCGGGCGCCTGGGTGCACCGGCGCTGGGTGGCGTGGCCCCTGGCCGCCCACCTGCCCGACCTCGACGGGTCCCGTCGGCGCCGGTTCCGGCTCCGGTTGCGGCTGCGCGACGCGGCCCTCGCCGCCGGCGACCGGCCGGGCCTGGTGGCGGGTGCGCTCTCCG
The DNA here is from genome assembly GCA_036563745.1 of Acidimicrobiales bacterium. GTDB lineage: Bacteria > Actinomycetota > Acidimicrobiia > Acidimicrobiales > VFJN01 > DASXTK01. The sequence goes on from DATCLV010000628.1 coordinate 811, forward strand.
GGCTGCTGGGCGGCCTCACCCACGTGCTGGCCGACGGGTTCACCCACCCCGAGCCGTGGGTGACCGACACGCTGCCCTGGCTCTACGACGAGGTGCCGTTCCCGGTGAAGGGCGACGTGTTCCTCTACAACCTGCTGCGGCTCCTCGGCACGGTGGGCGGGGCGCTGCTGGCCGCCCTGGCGCTGTGGCTGACGGCCCGCCGCCGCACCCGGGACGGCGTGCCCCGGCCCGACCTGCCGGTGCCGACCCCGGCGTCGTACCGGCGGCTGCTGGTCCCGACGGCGGTCGGGACGCTGGTGGGCGCGGCGATCGTGCTGGCCGCCTGGTCGAGCCCGCCCGAGCGGCCGCCGGCGATCATGCGGGCGACGATCGTGGTGGCGGTGGCGCTGGTGGTCGGGTGCCGCCGGGCGGCCGGCGAGCTGGCCCGGTCCTCGCCGGCCCGTCCCGTGTCACTGTCGGCCGCCGGGCGCTGATCCGGTCGCCGGCCCTGACGGCCACCGGTGGTCCGGCCCGGCTCAGGCGTCGTCGACCGTGTCGGGGTCGTAGGGGTCGATCAGCTCCTTGCCCTTGTTCCGCACCGAGTTCACCTGGGTGGAGACCGGGTGCATGGTGAGGAGCGAGTTGGGCGCCGGGACCAGGAGCTGGCCGAGCGTCTCGATGTCGTCGTTGGTGGGATCGAGCCACTCGGCCCACTTCGACGCCGGCAGGATCACCGGCATCCGGTCGTGGATCTTCGCCATCACGTCGTTGGGCGTGGTGGTGATGATCGTGGCCGACCGCAGCGGCGAGTCCTCGACGTCGCTGGTGCGGGCGTCGTCGCCCTCCACCTTCTCCCGCTTGGGGCGCCACACCTCCCACAGCCCGGCGAAGGCCAGCGGCTCGCCGGTGGGGTTGTGGATGAAGTGGGGCTGCTTGCGCTTCTGCCCCTCGATCTTCTGCCACTCGTAGAAGCCGTCGGCCGGGATGATGCAGCGCCGACGCTTGAAGGCGGCCCGGTAGGCGTTCTTGGTGGCGATGCCCTCGGCGCGGGCGTTGATCATCTTGGCGCTGATCTTGGGGTCCTTCGCCCAGCTCGGCACCAGGCCCCAGTGGAACGCCTCGACCTTGCGGATGCCGCCGTCCTCGGTGACCGCGTACACGTCGTTGGTGGGCGCCACGTTGTACGACGCCTCCAGTTCGATGTCGGGAGGCTCGGCGTCGAAGTACCGGGCGATCTCGTCGGGCGGCGAGGCGGAGACGAAGCGACCACACATACCGGCCCGACCCTACCGGCCGGGTCAGTCGGCGGTGAGCGTGCGCGCCATCTCGCCGAGCAGCACCGGCAGCGCGTCGAAGCCCCGGTCGAAGTCGGCGAGCTCATCGGTGAAGCTCAGCGAGGCCTGCATGTCGCCGTCGGTCCAGCCGAACAGCGCGAAGCCCTCGCGGTCGACGCCGAAGACCTGGTCCGCGGGGAGGCCGGGCGCGTCGCCGTCGAGGACCTCGAGGTCGAGGCTGCCCCGCCCGGCGGCCACCTCCTGCAGGTCGAGGACCTCGTCGCGGTCGAGCGTCGTGGTCCCGACGGACACGCCGAAGTGGGCGTCCTCGCCGACCTCGACGTTACACGTCAGGACCTCGCGCGTGCGGGGCGGGCCCTGGAGGAAGCCGGAGTCGGTGACCTCGGCGTCGTCGCCGTCGAGGCCCAGCGCCTCGACCACCGCGGCCGCGCCCTCGTCGTCGAGGGCGAAGCACCCCTCCTCGATCCGGACGCCCCGGTCGAACTCCTCGGTGCGGTCGGCGTCGGCGTCCTCGTAGGCGGCCTCGGCCTCGGCCTCGAACGCCTCCTGCAGCGCCTCGCTGTCGACCCCGTCCCCGAGGACCCCGTCGCTCTCGTCGCTGCAGCCGGCGACCAGGAGAAGCGCCGTCGTCAGGATGGCCGTCCGCCGTCGTTGCATCCGGCGCACGCTAGCGGTCGCGCCGGCCGCCGTCGGGTCACCCTGGGCGGCGGCCGCACCCGCCCGGGCGGTCGCGGCCCCGCCGGGTCAGCCGGCGCCGCCGGCGTACCGGGCCTGCAGCGGGGCGAGGCGGTCGGGGTCGGCGAGGGCGTCGGTGGCCGGCCGGTCAGTAGGTGATCTTCGGCCGCGGCTTCTTGCCGTTGTCGGTGTACGGGATCTTCTCCACCACCCGGATCGCGGCGGGCACCGCCTTGCGGCCGACGGCCAGGCGGACCGCCTCCTTCAGTGCCCGCGGATCGGCCGGGGCGAGGACCTCGAGGGCGATGGCCCAGCCCCGGTCGGTCTTGACGGGCACGGCGAGGGCGTCCTGCACCTCCGGGTGGGCGGAGAGGACCGCGTGCTCCACGGCCTCCAGCGAGATCCGCTCGCCGTCGAGCTTCACGAACGTCGACCGGCGACCGCTGACGTAGAGGAACCCGTCCTCGTCGACCCGGCCGATGTCGCCGGTGAACAGCCAGCCGTCGCGGAGGACCTCGGCGGTGGCGTCGGGGTCGCGGTAGTAGCCGTCCATCAGCGTGGGGCCGGTGACGATGATCTCGCCCTCCTCCCCGGTGGGGACGTCGTCGCCGGCCTCGTCGACCACCCGGACCTCGAGGCCCCGGATGGGGAGGCCCACCGAGTCGGGCACCTTGGCGACGGCGTCGGCGGGGAGGATGGCGATGCGGGCCGACGCCTCGGTCTGCCCGTACATGGGGAACAGGCGGGCGTCCGGCGTGAGCAGCTCCAGCAGGGCGGCGGCGTCGTCCGGCTCCATGCGCCCGCCGGCCTGCAGGACCAGGTCGATCGTCACCGGCGCCCCCTTGTGGCGCTGGAGGCTGGTGGTGAGCGTGCGGAGCTGGGTGGGGACGCCGGCCATGGCGTTGGCGCCGCCCTCGGTGAAGGCCCGCAGCACGTCGCCGGGGAACTCGGCCCGCTCCACGCACCACAGCGACGCCCCCGCCCGCAGGTGCGTGTGCAGCACCGACAGCCCGAAGCTGTGGGCGAGCGACAGCACCAGCGCCGTCCGGGTGGTGGGCGCGAGCTCGATCCGGTCGAGGATCGCCTCGCAGCTGTGGCGCAGGGCGGCGTGGCTGAGCTCGACCATCTTCGGCCGGCCCGTGGTGCCGGAGGTGAACAGGTTGACCGCCGGGCGGGTGGGCACGGCGTAGTCGATCGCGTCGTCCTCGACCGGGGGTGCGCCCACCGGCGGGAGGGGCAGGGTGGTGACCTCGTCGCCCCGGCGGACCTCGATGACCCGGTCCGACTCCCGGGCCCGCAGCACGGCCACCAGGTCGGCGGCGGCCAGGTAGCTCGGCCACGGCGGCTGCTCGATGCGCCGGGCCAGGACCGCGGTGTTGTCGCAGGCCAGCAGGGCGAGGTAGGCGGCGACGGCCCCGAACCCCGGGGTGATGTCGAGGCCGACCCGGGCGCCCACGAGCCCCTGCTCGCGGAACGCCCGGGTCAGCCCGAACACGGCGGCGCGCAGCTCACCGCGCGTGGCGGCGCCGTCGGTCGGTGAGACCAACAGGGTTTCGTCGCCGGGCCTCTCCGCCGAGAGGTACCGCGCGAGGTTCGTCGCGTCCGTCATGCCCGCTCCTGTCGCCCGGGGGGTGGGCGTCCCAAGGGGGTCAGGTTAGGTCGTCGCGCCACTCCGCGCCGCCGCGCGTGGTGTCCACGAGGTGTTCGGCCGCGAAGCGGGTGGGGTCCCAGTCGTCGTCGCTGACGTCGTCCTCGTCGAGCCACACGTAGGCCCAGGCCTCGCCGCCGCCGTCGAGGGGGAGCCGGCGGCGGTCGTAGGCGTCGCCCTCGAACGCGTCGAGCCGGCGCCACTCCCCCGCCGTCAGGCCCGAGAGCACCTGGCCCCGGGCCCGGCGCCCCGGGGCGGGCACCAGGCCGGGGTACGGGCGCCCGGGCAGCGCCGCGGCCCGCCAGCCGGTGACCGACGCCGGCGCCCGGTCCGGCACCCGCCCCAGCACCCCCGCCAGCACCCGCGGGAACAGCAACGTCCCGTACACGAAGAGCACGGGGACAGTCTCACGCACCGACGCCGAGCACACGGGCGCGCCCGGCCGGCCGGATGACCGCCCTCCACCACTCCAGGTGGTTGCCTCGGTACGTTGGGCAGCCGATGTCCCACCCCGTGATCGACCGCCCCGGCGGCACCCGCCGCATCGCCGTCGTGCCCGCCTTCGACGAGGAGCCGACGGTCGCGTCGGTGCTCGACAAGCTCAGCTTCTTCGTCGACGAGCTGGTGGTCGTCGACGACGGGTCGACCGACGGCACCCGTGACGTCGTGAAGGCGTGGCTCCCCGGCCACGACCACTGCCGGATGCTGTGGTTCGACGAGAACCAGGGCATGTCGGCCGCCTACCACCTGGCCTTCACCAGCCTCCGCACCCGGCTGCACCGGGGCGAGCTGCACGAGGACGACCTGGTGCTCACCGTCGCGGCCGACGGCCGGCACGACCTCGACGTCGTCGACGACCTGCACCGCATCGCCGTCGACGAGGGGCTCGACGCCCTGCTCGTGCGCCGCGACCTGTCGGGCCACCCCTGGCACGAGCGGCTCCGGAACCGCCTGCTGTCGGCGTGGGCGACGCTGTGGGCGGGCGGGGTGCGGTTCCACGACGTCACGTCCGGCTACCGGCTGCTCCGCCTCGGCGCCCTCTGCGACGCCCTCGAGCACTACGAGGGCTACAAGTACTCCGAGACGGTCGAGGTGGCGGTGGTGCTGTCCCGCCTCGGCTGCCGCGTGCGCAACGACGTGTTGGTGCCGGTGCCGGTCCACCGGTCGCGCACCCGCCCGATCGACACCGTCATCGACCTCATCGCCATCCCCATGGCCGCCTACCGGGTGTCGCGGGCGTGGCGGGCGTCGGTCGACCACCCGGACGACGACAGCGAGGGCCCGGACGTGCCGGGGCTCGTCCGACCGGTCGCCGTGACCCTCGGGGGCCTGCTGGCCGGCGCGCTCGGCGCGGGCTGGGCGGTGGGACGGCTGGCCCGGGCGCTCCGGGGCCGGCGGCGTCGGGGCACCGAGAGCTGATCGCGGGCTACGACCTGTCGCGGTACCAGGCCTGGACCTGGGGCAGGAACCACTCGGCGGCACGGCGGGCGCCGCCCTCCGAGAAGTGCACCGAGTCCTTGAACAGGGTGCCGTCGTCGGGCTGGGTGAGGACCCAGCCGTTCAGGTCGACCACCCGGCTCCCGGGCACGCGGGCCGCGGCCCGCCCCACGGTGGCGTTGCGGCAGTCGACCGTGTCACGGGTGCCCGGCAGGAGCGTGGCCGTGTAGGGGCTGGTGGCGAACACGAAGTCGGCGCCGGCCGAGGTCAGCAGCTCGGCCTCCTCGACCAAGGCGTCCTCCAGGTACGCGTCGTAGACCGGGTGGCACTCGGGCACCTCCTCGTCGCCGACCACGTGGTCGTGGGTGAAGCCGGCGTTGGCCAGGTAGTAGACGACGACGTCGGGCTCGAAGGCGTCGAGCAGCTGCCGCCACACGCGGCGGCGCACGTGGTGGCACGGCTCCTCCTGGAGGACGGAACCGTCCGGGGCCAGGGTGGGGCCGTCGGCGTTGACGATCGAGCACAGGTACTGGGTGGCCCAGGCGGCGGCGACCGGCGGGTCGTCGGTGCGCTGGCCCGCCTCGGCCACGTCGACCAGGCCCGGCCCCCACGCCGCCGAGCCGCTGTCGCCCACCAGGAGCACGCGCACCGCGTCGTCGGGGATCTCGGCCGCGGGCGGGAAGTAGGTGATCGGGTTGTCGGCGCCGCGGGCCGCCGGGTCCTCCTGGCGGGCCAGCTCGTCGGCGAGCTCCTCGGTCTCCGCCAGCGTGACCGACCGGTCCTCGCCCTTCGTCGCGACGAGCACCGCGCCCAGCGTGACGAGCACGGCGGCGAACGCCCCGGCCCACGCCCGCCGGCCGGGGAGGGCGCCACGGCGGATCGGCATCTCCAGGATCCGGTAGGACAGCTCGGCGACGGCCAGGGTGGTGGCGATGCGGGCCAGGTCGGTGGCCCACCGGTCGACGCCGAGGCGGGCCGGGGTCATGAAGACGATCACCGGCCAGTGCCACAGGTAGACCCCGTAGCTGACCCGGCCGAGCCACCGCAGGGGCGGGAAGGTCAGCGACCACCCCACCCGGCCGACCGGCCCACCGGTGATCGCGGCGATCACCACGCAGGCGCACACGGCGAACACGGCCAGGCCACCCCGGTAGTAGGTGGCGGTCTGCCCGTCGGCCGCGACGACCAGCACCGTCATCACGAAGACGGCGGCGGCGGCCAGCACGTCGACCTCCGGCCGGGGCGGGCGGGTGCGCCGCCGACGGCCCACGGTCACGGTGGCCAGCGCCGCGCCCAGCAGCAGCGGGCCCAGCCGGGTCAGCGTCGAGAAGTAGGCGAAGTTCGTGTCGCCGGGCCGGTAGGCCCAGGCCATGCCGCCGAGCGACAGCGCCGCCCCGGCCAGGCACACGACCCGGAGCGTCGCCGGGGTGCCGGTGCCCCGCCGGCGGGCCAGCAGCGCGGCGCCCACCGCGACGAGGGGCCAGAGCACGTAGAACTGCTCCTCGATCGCGAGGCTCCACATGTGCTCCAGCGGCGACGGCTGGGTGAACAGGTCCCAGTACGACGCCTGCTCCGCCAGGCGGTCCCAGTTGAAGACGTACGCCAGCGTCGACACGCCGTCGTCCCGGAACCGGGCCCGCTCCTCCTCCGGCGTGTAGACGAGCAGCAGGACCGCCACGCCGACCAGCGTGAGCCACAGCGCCGGGAGCAGGCGGCGGGCGCGGCGGGCCCAGAACGCCCCCAGCGCCACCCCACCGGTCCGGTTCGACTCGCTCAGCAGCAGCGACGTGATCAGGAACCCGGACAGCACAAAGAACAGGTCGACCCCGAGGAACCCGCCCGGCAGCCGGTCCAGGTGGAACAGCACCACCGCCCCCACCGCCGCGCCTCGGAGGCCGTCCAGCGCCGGCTCGTGGACCAGACCCCGGTGCCCGACCGTCGGGGCCGGGCCGGTCGCTGTCCCCGGGGCTGGAGCCTCGCCGTCGCCGAAGCCGCCGCCCGTGCTCGCCGTGCCCGGGCCCGCCGCGTCGGGCGTCGTGTCGAGCGTGCCGGGACCGCCCGTCATCCGTACCACTCCTCCACCTGGGGCAGCAGCCACCGGGCCGCCTGCCTACCGCCGTACTCCGACAGGTGCACGGGGTCCTCGAACATGTCGCCCCGCGGCCCCTCCTCGATCACGAACGCGTGGAGGTCGGCCACCCGCACCCCGGGGTGCGCGGCGGCGAACCGCCGGTAGGCGGCGTTCCGGCACTCGACCTCGCGGTCACCGCCCGGCACCATCGTGGCCGTGTACGGGCTGGTGGCCAGCACCAGCCCGGCGCCGCGGGCGGTGAGGAGGTCGGCCTCGCCGGCCAGGGCGTCCTCGAAGTAGCGGCCGTAGCGCGGGTCGCACTCGGGCACCCACTCGCCGTTCAGCCGATGCTCCTCCATGAACCCGACGTTGGCCAGGTAGTAGACGACGACGTCCGGGTCGTACTCGTCCACCACCCGCCGCCAGCGCTCGGCCCGGTCCTCGTGGCAGCGGTCGCGCTCGACCACCCGGCCGTCGGGCAGGCGGCCCGGGCCGTCGGCGTAGACGATCGTGCAGCTGATCTGGGCGGCGAAGGCGCCGACCGCGTCGCCGTCGGACTCCTCCTCGGCCACCTCGACCAGCTCGGGCCCCCAGGCCGCGGCCCCGCTGTCGCCCACCAGCAGGACCTTCACGGCGCCGGGCGGGATCTCGTCGGGGGCCGGGATCCGCAGCACCGGGTTGTCGATCCCGGCGAGGGGCTGGTCCTCGTCGAGCGCCACGTCCTCCACCTTCGTCTCGCCGGCCGTGGCGACCAGGCTGAGCCCGAGGGCGACCGCCACCGCCGCAGCCGTGCCGGCCCAGGCCCGGCGGCCGGGGAGGGCGCCGCGGCGGATCGGCATCTCCAGGTAGCGGTAGGACAGCTCGGCGACGGCCAGGGTGGTGGCGATGCGGGCCAGGTCGGTGGCCCACCGGTCCACGCCGAGGCGGGCCGGGGTCATGAACACGATCACCGGCCAGTGCCACAGGTAGACCCCGTAGCTGACCCGGCCCAACCACTGCAGCGGCGCCGGGGTCAGCAACCAGCCCACCCGCCCGACCGGCCCGCCGGTGACCGCAGCGATCACCACACAGGCACACAGGGCGAACACCGCCAGGCCACCCCGGTAGTACATGGGCTGGAGGCCGCTGGCCGACACCACCAGCACCGCCATGACGAACAGCGCGGCGGCCGCCATCACGTCGACCTCGGGCCGCGGCGGGCGGGTGCGACGCCGCCGGTGGACGGTCACCGTCGCCAGCGCCGCGCCGAGCAGCAGCGGGCCCAGGCGGGTGAGCGTCGAGAAGTAGGCGAGGTTGGTGTCGCCGGCGTCGTAGGTGAGCGCCATGCCGAGCAGCGACGCCGCGCCGCCGGCCAGCGCCACCACCCGCACCCGGGCCGGGGCCAGCGCCAGGCCGGGGACCGCCACCAGCCCGAACACGACGAGCGGCCAGAGCACGTAGAACTGCTCCTCGATCGCGAGGCTCCACATGTGCTCCAGCGGCGACGGCTGGGTGAACAGGTCCCAGTACGACGTGGTCTCGGCCAGCCGGTCCCAGTTGAAGACGTACGCCAGCGTCGACACGGCGTCGTCCCGGAAGCGGGCCCGCTCCGCCTCCGGCGTGTAGCGCAGCAGGAGGACGGCGACGCCCGCGACCGTCGCCCACAGCGCCGGGAGCAGGCGACGGGCGCGGCGGGCCCAGAACGCGCCGAGGGCGACGCCGCCGGTGCGCCGCGACTCGCTGAGCAGCAGCGACGTGATCAGGAACCCGGACAGCACGAAGAACAGGTCGACGCCCAGGAACCCGCCCTGGAGCCGGTCCAGGTGGAAC
>DATCLV010000632.1:0-3788 GCA_036563745.1 Acidimicrobiales bacterium
CCGCAGACCGTACGAGCGGCGTCGTCGACGAAGCCCCAGCCGAGCGCCTCGGCCATCGTCACCCACGGCCGCGGCCGGCCGGGCCCGTGCGTCGCCGCCGGCAGCTCGACCGGCCGGCCCTTGGCGGCCAGCAGCACCGCCCGGCGCCGGTGCTGCGGTACTCCGTAGTCGGCGGCGTCGACGATCCCGGTGGCGCACTGGTAGCCGAGTGGGCCGAGCGCTTCGGCCAGGGCCTCCCACAGCGGCAGCACTCCGGGGACCTGCTCAAGCGCCACCCACTCGGGCTGCAGAGCGTGGATCCACCGGGCCGGCTCGAGGACCTGGACGGCGTTCCCGGCGAGCCGGTCGGCCTCGGCGTCCGCTCGGGTCGGGAGCCCGTCCAAGGGGAGCGTGCCGACGTCCCATTCGGGGTGGTCCTCAGCGACCCTCGGGGCGATGATCTGGGCGACGTCCCGGCGTGCCATGGTGCGGACGTCGTCGCCGGCGGCGACAGCGCCCGTCGCCGCTGTGAGCACGTCGAGGGCGGCGTGCCCGTGGCGGCTGCCGGCGGCGCTGTACAGCTGGCAGGGCGGCGACGCGATCAGACCGACCGCGCCGGCGAACGGGGCGGGGTCGAGGGCCGACACGTCGGCGAGGAGCGTCTGGTGTCCCGCGGCCTGGCGGGTCAGGTAGACGGCCTCGTCGTTGTCGATCCCGACCTCGCTGTACCGCGCGCCGGCGCGCTGTAGGAGTCGGAGTCCTTCGGACCAGCCGCCGGGGCCGGCGAACAGGTCGACGATCACGCCGCCGCCTCCCGGTGCTGGAGGGTGGCTTCGATCTCGGGCCAGTCGCTCGGCCGCCAGACGCGCACGTCGGCGCCGGCCGAGCGCAGCGAGGCGAGGCACGCCTCCTGATCGGCGGTGACCTTGCCGGTGTCGGTCTTGAGCTCGGCGAAGATGACCCCGCCGTAACGCGGGTTCCAGAGCACGAGGTCTGGCCACCCAACCTTGCTGGTGGCCGTCGTCCAGCGGTGGCCGCGGCCGATGCTGCGGCGGGTGTGGTTGGTCTCCCAGCCGAGCACCCGTGCCAGCTCGACGACCTGCGCCTGGAAGGCCGCTTCGTCGGCTCGTTCGGTCACGGCCGCTCCCCTTCGGTGTCCTGGTCGTAGATGGGGGCGGCGCCGGGGTGGCCGTCGTTCGCGGCGGCGAGGGCGAGCCGGGCCTCGGCGGGCGTCGCGGGGGGCCGGATGATGGTGACGTGGCTGGCCGCCGCCCGGACGCTGGTGGCCGGCTGGTGGCGGCGGGGCCGGTAGGCGACGGCCAGCACCGTGAAGGCGCCTGTGATGAGGGCGGGGCCGGCGAGCGCGTGGAGGGTGCAGGCGATCACCGGCCCGCCTCCACGTAGCTGCCGTTGCCGCGCAGGCCCCCGCCGGTCTGGCGAGGGTGCTCGAGGAACCCGGCGGCGTTCACCCAGGCGAGCGCCAGCCCGAGCAGCGCCACGACCGCGGCGGCGGCCCGGTCGCAGCGCCTCACTGCTGGCCCCCAGAGGTCTCGAGGCCGGGCTTCACGGGCCCGGCGGAGTAGCCGAGCATGATCAGCTCGGTGAGGTCGTCGGCGGCCTCCTGGTGGGGGCGCTGGCGTTCAGCCCGGTAGTGGGCGAGGATCGCCCGGAGCCGGATGCCGGTGCGGCGACCGACGTAGTGGTGCCAGGTGGCGAGCCAGCCGGCGAGCGCGCCGATAACGACGCCGAGCAGGAGCACCGCGATGGTCGACTCGACGGCCACCACGAACACGGCCACCGCGGCGACCGCGGCGATCAGGAACGCGGCGACGACGACGTCCTGGACGCGCTCGGCGATCTCCCGGCGGCGGGCCTTCCGCTTGAGCGCGGCCGGATCGGGGGTGGGGTTGGCGGTCACGGTCGGTCTCCCTTCGTGAGTGCCTGCCGGACCGAGGCGGCGCAGGCGCGCACCTCGGCGCTGACGTCGGCGTCGCCGTCGAGCTCCTCGCAGAGCGCCTGGGCGAGCCCTTGGAGGCGGGCGAGCCGCCACGTGGGGCTCGGGTCGCCGTCCTTGCGGAAGGCGTCGGTGGTGACCTCGATGCTCCGACCGGCGGCCCGGGCCTCTTCGATGGCGGCGAGGAGGTCGGGCACGAGCCCCAGGGCGAGGTTGAGGCTGGTGGCCTCGCACTCGTCGGCGTAGACCTCGCCGGTGGCGGTGAGGTACTCCTTGATCTCGCCGGTGTCGGCGTTGACGAAGCGGACGACGGGCGCAGTCACGACGCACCGTCCGGGAACTCGAACGGTTCGGTGCCGGGGCCGTCGTCGGCGGGCCGGGGCCGGTAGTCCTCCATGACGGAGAGCTGCTCGATGAGCCGGGCGGCCTCGTCGAAGGTCATCTCGCTCATGTCCTTGAGGTCGCGGCCCAGCAGGTCGGGCTCGGCGAGCGCCATGTAGCGGGCTTCGCCCTCGGCGGCGCACTTGGTGGCCAGCAGCTGGTTGAGGGCGTCGATCTGCTCGGGGGTGGCCTGCCGGGTGGCGGTTTGCTGGCCGGCGGTCTGGCGGCGGCCGCGGCCGTTGCCCTTCGGCTTCGGGTCCTGCTTCGGCGCCGCGGCCAGCGCGGCCGGTGGTTCAGCGGCTTGGGCGGCGATCTCCTCGACCGTCACCCGCGGCTGCGGGAACGCCTCGTCGACCGCGATCTCGCCCCGCTGGATCGACTTGTACAGCGTCGTCAGCTGGGCGATGTCGTAGCCGTTCCACTTGTCGCTCGACCGGCCGAGGTGCTGCTCGAGCCGGTCGAGCGAGACATCGATCCGCCCGAACGCCTTGATCGCCCCATCGATCCGCTCCTCGACCGGGGTGCCATCGCCCTTCGCCAAGGTGGCCTGGCAGATCTCGATGGCTTCCTCCGTGAACCACTTCGGCAGGATCGAGAAGATCGCCTCGCGGAGTCGGCGGGCGCCCATGTTGGCGTTGTTCTCGTAGATGTCCCGGAGGTCGGTCAGCCGGACTGGGCCGCCGCTCCGGTCCCGCATGTGCGGGACGATGAACGTGTTCGACGCCCGGGTGTTCATCTGGACGTCCCACGCCCACGCCTGCATCTCGGACTGGGCGTAGGCGTCGTCGCGGCGCAGCTCGACGATCCCGTACTGGACGTTCCCGAAGCAGCGGGCCAGCTCGCGGGCGAGGTGCACGGAGGCGCCGGAGACGGTCGAGCCGCCGCGCTTGTACTTGTAGAACGCCTGCTCTGCGAGGCCGAGGATCTGGCACGACATCCGCATCTCGTTCCGGGCGACGTCGATGCGGCGCGGGCACTGCTGGGCGACGACGATCGCCGCCTGGACCTCGGCGACCGCTCGGGACTGCTCGACGGCCGTGCCCTGCCCGATGCGCCCAGGCGTGGCCGGGGCAGGCGCGAGCTGGTCGATGGGCACGGGGGTGAACTGCTGGCTCATGCCAGGTGCTCTCCTTCTTCTTGTTCCGCCCACGGAGGCAGCGACAGGAGCGCGATGCCGTCGACGTAGGCGGGCCAGATGCCGGTGGCCCGGCAGTGGGCGTAGATGTCGATCGCTCGGCGGTTCCGGATGGCGCCGATGCGCATGGCGGTGGCGTCGAGCTCGACGATCGTCACCAGGTAGGGAGGGGTCTTCTCCTGGCAGACGAACACGAACGCGCAGTCGTCGCCGGCGAGGCCGAGCGCCTGGGCGCCGGCCCGGTACCAGTCGGCCTGCTGGTGGTAGCCGTGCTGGTGGACGGCCTTGCGCAGGGCCTCAGGGTCCGCCGAGTGGCAGGTCTTGTAGTCGGGGATGATG
>DATCLV010000649.1:0-3106 GCA_036563745.1 Acidimicrobiales bacterium
ATCCAGTACTTCACGGCGCTCACCGCCGACCGCCAGGCCAACCCCGCCGAGGACCTGGCGTCGACCATCGCCAACGGCTGCCCCCACGGGCAGGAGATGCCGGCGCTGGAGCGGATCTCGTACTACATGATCATCGCCACCGCCGGGCACGACACCACGTCGTCGGCCATGGCGGGCGGGGTGCAGGCGCTGGTCGAGAACCCCGACCAGCTCGACCGGCTGCGCGAGGACCCGTCGCTCATCGACACCGCCGTCGACGAGATCATCCGCTGGGTCAGCCCGGTCAAGCACTTCATGCGGAACTGCAAGGAGCCCTACGAGGTCCGCGGCCACCGGTTCGAGCCCGGCGACTGGCTGCTGCTGTCGTACCCGTCGGCCAACCGCGACGAGGACGTGTTCGAGGACCCGTTCCGGTTCGACGTCGGCCGCAACCCCAACCCGCACCTGGCCTTCGGGTTCGGGGCCCACTACTGCCTCGGCGCCAAGCTGGCGAGGATGGAGATCAAGGCGCTGCTCACCGAGCTGATCCCCCGCATCGAGTGGATCGAGCCGGCGGGCGACCCGGCGCTGATGCGGACCACGTTCGTGGGCGGGCTCAAGCACCTGCCGCTGCGCTACTCGCTGCGCTGACCCTCCCGGGCCCTTCGTTCCTCCGCTTCCTCCGCTTCCGCGGCGCTTCGCCGGTGCCGCCGGGCGCGGCACGCTAGGGTGCGCTCGGCGGTAATGGCGGACACGACGGCAGCAGGCCCGGCGGGCCGGTCGTCCCACCCCGCGCCCCGGCGCGGCGGTTCACGGCGGAGAAGGCGGCATGACCCATCCCTCGACCCCGCATCCGGGGTCTCCCTCCCCGACCGGGGGCACCCCCGGTCCGACCCCGACCGGCCCGGCCGGTGCACCCGGTGTGCCCGGTGCAGCGGCCCCGGCGGGTCCCACGATCCCGGCGGGCGGCGCCCCCACGGCGCCCGCCGGACCGATGTCGGCGGCGACGGCCCCACCGTCGCCGCCGACCCACCCCCTGTCGGCACCCCCGGTCCCCGGTGCGACCCCGACACCGACCCCGACACCGGCCCCCTCGGCGCCACCCTCGGCGCCGCCCTCGTCGCCGCCCTCGTCGCCGGCCGGCGGCCCGGTGCCGTCCGGCGAGGCGAAGCCCGAGAAGCTCCCCCGCTGGACGATGACCGAGCGGCTGCTCGCGGTCCTGGCGGCGTTCCTCAGCGTCATCGCCGGCGGCCTCGGCATCTGGGGCGCGGATGCCAGTGCCGAGCGGGACGAGCTGGCCACGACCACCGACTCCCTGGCCGACGAGCGCGACAGCCTGGCGAGCGACCGGGACCAGCTGGTGGACGACCTGGAGGCCGCCCAGGCCCGGATCGAGGAGCTGGAGGAGGAGCTGGCGACCCCGACGACCATCCAGCCGCCGGACGACGAGCCGGGCACCGCGGCGCCGCTGCCGGGCGAGCCGACGTTCCTGAACCAGCTCGAACCGGTGTCCGGCACGGCCAACGTCGACGAGACCGAGCTGGGCGGGCAGCGGTACCGGAACGTCGTGCGGCAGGACCTCGTCTGCCTGGGCACGTCGGCCACCTCGACGGTCGAGTACAACCTCGGCGCCGGCTACGACACCTTCACGGCCCTCGCCGGCCTCCACGACACGACCGTGAACCCGTCCGACATCTGGCGCTTCGCCGTCACGACGATCGACGCCAACGGCGAGCACATCGTGTTCGAGCAGGAGATCCGCTTCGCCGCGCCGGTACCGATCGACGTCCCCGTCGCCGGGGCGCAGCGGCTGCGGCTGAGCGTCCAGGAGGTCGACGTCGACGGGGAGCAATATTGCTCGGCGAGGGACGAGAACGCGGCCGTCTGGGCCGACCCGAAGATCGCCTGACCCGCGGCCACCCGTGGCTGACAGCGGCGTCAGTCACGGGTGGCGGTCGTGGGCCCCGGGCGGCAAAGATCGGGGCAGCCCTGGCCGGGGCTGTCCACCGGGACCAGCGACGGGGGAACCACGATGCCGGACTTCGACCGCGACCTGTCCGAAGCCGACGACGAGACGATCACGGCAGCCGTGGAGCAGGCGCTGCTCCCGCCGCTGCTCACGGCGCTGGCCGCCGACCTCGACGACCTCGACCTGATCCCGGAGCGGCTCCTCCCGGACCTCTCGGTGCCGATGGACCCCAGCGGCACCGGCGGCCTCTCCGACGCCCAGGTCCGGGAGGCGCGGGAGCTGGCGGTCGCGGCGCTCCGGCGGCTGCGTGACGAGGGCCGGGGCGGCGACGCGACGCCCAAGCCCCAGCCCGTCGAGCGGCTGCGGGAGCTGCTGTCGTTCCTGTCCGGCGGCGCCGACCCGAACGAGGTCGACGACTACCTGGAGCTGCTGCGCGAGGAGCTCAACCTCGGCGAGGACCTCCGCACCCCCGACTGGACGCTCGCCGACCTGGCGCCCGGCCGGTCGTTCCGGGTGGCGGTCATCGGCGCCGGCATGTCGGGCCTGCTGGCCGCCCACCGGCTGCGCCAGGCCGGCCTCGACGTGGTCGTCCTGGAGAAGAACGCGGACGTCGGCGGCACCTGGTACGAGAACACCTACCCGGGCTGCCGCGTCGACGTCTCCAACCACTTCTACAGCTACTCGTTCGCCCAGCGGACCGACTGGCCCGACCACTTCTCACCCCAGGCCGTGCTGCTCGACTACTTCCGCACGTTCGCCGACGAGCACGGGCTGCGGGAGGTCATCCGGTTCGAGACCGAGGTCACCTCGCTGGTCCTCGACGAGGACACGATGCGCTGGGAGCTGACCGTCGTCGGGCCCGACGGGGTCACCGACACGGTCGACGCCGACGCCGTGGTCAGCGCCGTCGGCCAGCTCAACCGGCCCAACATGCCGGACATCCCCGGCATCGACAGCTTCGCCGGGCCGTGGTGGCACTCGGCCCGCTGGCGGCACGACGTCGACCTGCGCGGCAAGCGGGTGGCGGTCATCGGCACCGGCGCCAGCGCCGCCCAGTTCATCCCCGAGGTGGCCAAGGAGGCCGGGCACCTCACCGTGTTCCAGCGGACCCCGGCCTGGTTCCTGCCCACCCCCAACTACCACGACCCCGTCGAGCCC
>DATCLV010000332.1:0-1643 GCA_036563745.1 Acidimicrobiales bacterium
CTCGTCGATCGAGCAGGTGCCGATGGCGGCGACGAGGCTGCGCGACGACCGGTCGATGCGGACCCGCACCTGCTCGGCCTTGTCGGCCCCGGTCTCGAGCAGCTCGGTGAGGCCCTCGACGCCCTCGCCGATCAACGCCGCGGACGCGGCGGCCAGCAGGTTGAGGAACCCGTGCCGGCCGGGGGCCCGGAACGCGTGGTGCAGCCCCGCGGTGGCCTTGAACGGCACCCGCAGTCGGGCGCAGGCGGCGACGACCTCGGCCAGCCGCCGCGCCGGCGGCACGGCGTCGGGGGTGAGGCCCCCGCAGCGCACCTTCACGCGGGCGCCGGCCTTGGCGATCTCCTCCACCTGGGCGTCGGCGTCGCCCCGCGGCGGGAGCTCGACGTAGCGGACGAGGCGGGCGGCGTCGTCGGGCACGGGCAGGTCGAGCGGCGCCTCCAGCTGGACCACCCCGGGCCGGAGCATGGCCCGCCGCCGCCCGGGCGCCTCGCCGGGCCCGGCGATCACGCCCAGCTCGGGCGGGCGCGGCGCGCCCCCGGCGACGCAGGCCTCGAGCTCGTCGAGCCGGGCGACCGGGCAGAGGAACGGCCCCACGAGCCGGGCGTGGGGGCCGGTGCGGGCCCGGTGGTGCCGGACGAGGGCGTCGCCCATCGTGTGCGCCGCCGGCGGGAACAGGCCCGCGTCGTCGAAGAGTCGCTCGACGACCGGGGCTAGCGATGCCGGCACGGACCTGACCTCCTGCGCCACTCTGCGTCCGAGGAAGGCCCGCAGGTTACCCTTCGATGTGGAGAAGGTTTCGTGACGTACTACCGACGAGTTGGTGACATTCCGCCCAAGCGGCACACGCAGTTCCGCCGTTCCGACGGCGGTCTGTACGCCGAGGAGCTGATGGGTCAGGAGGGCTTCTCCGGGGTGTCGGCCCTGCTCTACCACCGTCACCCGCCCACCGCGATCGTCGCCGCGGAGGACGTGCCCGAGCCCGATCCGGGCCTGGCGCCCAACCGCCCGCTGCTCCCCCGCCACCTCCGCACCCGTGAGGCGATCGCCGCGCGGCCCGGCGGCGATCTGGTGACGAACCGCACGGTCCTGCTCGGCAACGACGACGTCGTGCTGGCGGTGGCGGCGCCCACCGAGGCGAGCGGCCTCTACCGCAACGCCACCGGCGACGAGCTGGTGTACCTGCGGTCGGGGCGGCTGACGCTGGAGAGCGTGTTCGGCGCGCTCGACTGCGTGGAGGGCGACTACGTCGTCGTCCCGACCGGCACCACCCACCGCTGGGTGCCCGTGGTCGACCACCCGGCCGAGGTGTTGGTGATCCAGGCCCGGGGCCACATCGGGCCGCCCGCCCGCTACCTGTCGGCACGGGGCCAGTTCCTGGAGCACAGCCCCTACTGCGAGCGCGACCTCCACGGCCCGACCGAGCCGCTGCTCACCGACGGCGACCCGGACGGCGTCGACGTGCTGGTCCGCCACCGCGACGGCCTCACCCGCTACCGCTACGCCCACCACCCGTTCGACGTCGTGGGCTGGGACGGCTGCCTCTACCCCTACCGGTTCTCGATCCACGACTTCGAGCCGATCACCGGCCGGGTCCACCAGCCGCCGCCGGTGCACCAGACCTTCGCCGGCCCCAACTTCGTGGT
>DATCLV010000678.1:0-5341 GCA_036563745.1 Acidimicrobiales bacterium
CCTCCCGCCGGTGCCCGACGGGCTCGCCACCGACGTCTTCGCCCTGGGCGTGGCGTCCGGCGACCCGCGCCCCGACTCGGTGATCCTGTGGACCCGGCTGGTCGCCGACCCGACCGCGCCGGACGGGGCCATCGGCACCGCCGACCCGGTCCCCGTCGCCTGGGAGGTCGCCACCGACGAGGGCTTCGACGACGTGGTCGCCGCCGGCGCCGCGGTGGCCGACGCGGCGCTGGCCCACTCGGTGCACGTCGACGTCGCCGGCCTCGAGCCCGACACCTGGTACTGGTACCGCTTCACGGTCGGCGACCGCACCAGCCCGGTCGGCCGGGCCCGCACGACGCCGGCGGACGACGCCGAGCCGGAGCGCCTGCGCTTCGCCTTCGCGTCGTGCCAGAACCGCCAGGACGGCTTCTGGACGGCCCACGACCACCTGGCCGAGGAGGACGTCGACCTCGTCCTCTTCCTCGGCGACTACATCTACGAGGGGCCGCCGGAGCCGGCGTCGGTCCAGCCCTACGCCACGCCGATGCCCACCGACCTGCCCTCGTACCGGGCCCGGTGGGCGGAGTACAAGGCGGACCCGGCGCTGCAGGCCGCCCACCTCGCCCGCCCGTGGGTGTGCACCTGGGACGACCACGAGGTGGCCAACAACTACGCCGGCGACGTCGCCGACGGTGCGGCGGCCGACGACGCGGCCTGGCGCGAGCGGTTCCTCGCCCAGCGCGCCGCCGCCTACCAGGCGTTCTACGAGCACTCGCCGGTGCGGCTCGACCCGCCCGACGGCCCCGACCTGCGCGTCTACCGGTCGCTGGGCTGGGGCACGCTGGCGAAGTTCTACGTGCTCGACGGCCGCCAGTACCGCAGCGACCAGGAGTGCGGGGAGACGGCGGTGATCGCCGGCGCCGGCCCGCTGTGCGCCGAGGCCGAGGCCGACGACCGGACGATGCTCGGCCCCGACCAGGAGGCGTGGCTGGCCGACGAGCTGCGCGCCAGCGAGGCCCGCTGGAACGTGCTGGCCCAGCAGACGGTGGTGGCCCACGTGCCGCTGGCCGGCGAGCTCGTGAACCTCGACCAGTGGGACGGCTACCCGGCGGCCCGGGCCCGGCTGGTGGAGCAGCTGGCCGGGGTGACCAACCCGGTGGTGATCACCGGCGACATCCACCTGAGCGCGGCGGGGACGATCGAGGCGGCGCCGGGCGAGCCGGTGGCGGCCGAGCTGGTGGGCACGTCGATCTCGTCGAGCTTCCCGCCGTCGCTGGCCGACACGATCGAGGACCTGGTGTCCCCCCTGCCCAACGTCGAGTACATCAACGCCCACCAGCGGGGCTACGTGGTGTGCGAGGTGACGGCCGACGAGCTGCGGGCCGACTACCGGCTCGTGTCGACGGCCTTGGAGCCGGAGGCGACGATCGAGACGGCCGTGTCGCTGGTGGTCGCCGACGGCGATCCGGTGCCTCGGACCGTCTGACCCGGCGTAGGGTTGCGGGGCGAGCCGGCCCGGGTCGGGTCGGGTGGCGGCACCACGACCGGCCTGGTGACGGCGGCCGGATCGTCGGTTCGTTGGCAGTCGGATGTTGCGAGTGCCAACGGGTGCCGCCTAGTGTTAGCAGTCGCCAATCGAGAGTGCTAACCCGATACCGGGCGCTCCGATGGCACACACGATCGATCCCAGTGCACGCCAACGGAGGCCACGCATGAACCTGCAGCCCCTCGACGATCGCATCGTCGTCAAGCCCGGTGAGAGCGAGGAGACCACCGCCAGCGGTCTCGTGATCCCGGACACCGCCAAGGAGAAGCCCCAGCAGGGCGAGGTACTCGCGGTGGGCCCGGGCAAGCGGTCGGAGCAGACCGGCGAGCTTCTCCCCGTCGACGTCAAGGTCGGTGACACGGTCGTCTACAGCAAGTACGGCGGCACGGAGATCACCGTCGAGGGTGAGGACCTGCTCATCCTCTCGGCGCGCGACGTGCTCGCCGTCGTGAAGAAGTGATCTGATGCCGAAGATCCTCAAGTTCGACGACGACGCGCGCCGGTCCCTCGAGGCCGGCGTCAACAAGCTTGCCGACGCGGTGAAGGTCACGCTCGGCCCCAAGGGCCGGAACGTGGTGCTCGACAAGAAGTGGGGCGCCCCGACCATCACCAACGACGGTGTCTCGATCGCTCGTGAGATCGAGGTGACGGACGCCTTCGAGAACATGGGCGCCCAGCTCGTCAAGGAGGTGGCGACCAAGACCAACGACGTCGCCGGCGACGGCACCCCCACGGCCACCGTCCTCGCGCAGGCCCTCGTCCGCGACGGCCTGCGCAACGTGGCCGCCGGTGCCAGCCCGATGGGCCTCAAGCGCGGCATCGACAAGGCGGTCGCCGCCGCCGTCGACGCCATCAAGGAGCAGTCGAAGGAGATCGACGACCGCTCCGAGATCGCCCAGGTGGCCGCCATCTCCGCCGCCGACCCGGCGATCGGCGAGGTCCTCGCCGACGCCATCGACAAGGTCGGCAAGGACGGCGTCGTCACGGTCGAGGAGTCGAACACCTTCGGCATGGACCTCGACTTCACCGAGGGCATGCAGTTCGACAAGGGCTACCTGTCGCCCTACTTCGTCACCGACCAGGACCGCCAGGAGGCGGTCCTCGAGGACGCCTACATCCTCCTGCACCAGGCCAAGATCTCGTCGGTGCAGGACCTGCTGCCCGTCCTCGAGAAGGTCATGCAGACGGGTCGGCCCCTGGTGGTCATCGCCGAGGACGTCGAGGGCGAGGCCCTCGCCACCCTGGTGGTGAACAAGATCCGCGGCACGTTCAACAGCGTCGCGGTGAAGGCCCCCGGCTTCGGCGACCGCCGCAAGGCGATGCTGCAGGACATGGCCGTCCTCACCGGCGGCCAGGTCGTGGCCGAGGAGGTCGGCCTCAAGCTCGACAACGTCACCATCGACCTGCTGGGTCGGGCCAAGAAGGTGATCGTCACCAAGGACGAGACCACCATCGTGGAGGGTGCGGGGTCCGAGGAGGAGATCCAGGGCCGGATCGCGCAGATCAAGCGCGAGATCGAGGAGACCGACTCCGACTGGGACCGCGAGAAGCTCCAGGAGCGGCTGGCCAAGCTGTCCGGTGGCGTCGCCGTGGTGAAGGTCGGCGCGGCCACCGAGGTCGAGCTCAAGGAGAAGAAGCACCGCATCGAGGACGCCTTGTCGGCGACCCGGGCGGCCATCGAGGAGGGCATCGTCGCCGGTGGCGGCACCGCCCTGCTCCGCAGCCGTCCGGCGGTGTCGGCGGTGGCCGACACGCTGACCGGCGACGAGGCCACGGGTGCCCGCACAGTGTGGCAGGCCCTCGAGGCCCCGGCCCGCCTCATCGCCACCAACGCCGGCGTCGAGGGTGCGGTCACGGTGCAGCAGGTCGAGCGCGAGACCGGCACGGTCGGCTACAACGCCGCCACCGGCGAGTTCGAGGACCTGCTGAAGGCCGGGGTCATCGACCCGGCCAAGGTGACGCGGGCGGCGCTGCAGAACGCCGCCTCGATCGCCGGGCTGGTGCTGACCACCGAGGTCCTGGTCGCCGACAAGCCCGAGCCCCCGGCCCCCGCCGGCGCCCCCGGTGGCGACCCGATGGGCGGCATGGGCGGCATGGGGATGATGTAGGCCCGTTCCGGGCAGACACCTCAGCTGACGCCGAGCCGGGACGACCCTTCGAGGGCGTCCCGGCTCGCTGCGATTTTCGGGCGGGTCGTGGTCCCGGGCGCCGGCCCCGGCTCACGGCCCGGCCGTCGGCCCCGGCTCGCTCACGGCCCCGGCCCGCGGCTCCGGTCCGCGGGCGCCGGTCAGCCGCCGGAGAGCGCGGCGACGTCGTCGGTGGGGCGGACGCGCAGGTCGTCCGGGTGGTCGGCCCAGCCGTCGGGGAGCACGACCTTGCGCTGGGGCCCCGAGGTCTTGCCCCGGGGCTCGGCCTCGGAGCCGGGGAGCGGGGTGGTCGTGGGGTCGAGCGTGGCCAGGACCCGGTCGAGGTCGGCGAGCGTGGCGGCGGCCACGAGGGCGCGGCGGACGTCGCCGCCGACCGGGTAGCCGTGCAGGTACCAGCTCACGTGCTTGCGGAGGTCGACGAGGGCGAGCGGCTCGGTCTTCCAGTCGGCGAGCAGCTCGGCGTGGCGCCGCAGCACGGCGGCCACCTCGCCCAGCGTCGGCGGGGGCGGCGGTGTGCCGCCGGCCAGGGCGGTGGCGATGTCGCGGAACATCCACGGCCGGCCGAGGCAGCCCCGGCCGACGACGACGCCGTCGCAGCCGGTGGCGGCGATCATCGCCACGGCGTCGGCGGGCGTCCAGATGTCGCCGTTGCCGAGCACCGGCACGTCGGCCGGCAGCTTGGCGCGCAGCTCGCCGATCGCCGACCAGTCGGCCCGCCCCGAGTAGTGCTGGCGGGCGGTGCGGGCGTGGAGGGCGACGGCGGCGACGCCCTCGTCGGCGGCGATCTGGCCGGCGTCGAGGAACGTGCGCAGGTGGTCGTCGACGCCGATCCGCATCTTCACGGTGACCGGCACCGGCCCGGCGGCGCCGACCGCGGCCCGCACGACCGCGCCGAACAGCGCCCGGCGCACGGGCAGGGCGGCGCCCCCGCCCTTGCGGGTGACCTTGGCGACGGGGCAGCCGAAGTTGAGGTCGATGTGGTCGGCGCCCTCGGTGTCGACGAGGAACCGCACGGCCTCGGCCATGGCGACGGGGTCGGTGCCGTAGAGCTGGATCGACCGGACCGGCTCGTCGTCGGCGAACCGGGCCATGCGGAGGGTCTTCTCGTTGCGCTCGGCGAGGCCCCGGGCGGTGATCATCTCGCTCACGTAGAGCCCGGTGGCGGTGCCGAACGACCGGCACAGGCGGCGGAAGGGGGCGTTGGTGACGCCGGCCATGGGCGCCAGCACCACCGGCGGCGTGACGGCGAGCGGCCCGATCCGCAGCTCGGGCACGTCGAGGGGCCCGGCCGTCCCGTCGGGCACGCCGGGGAAGTCCGAAGGGGGCGGGGGCGCGGTCACGGCTTGGCCCACAGGTCGGTGATCGGGATGTCGAGGCGCCGCAGGAGCCCGCGCAGGAGGGGGAGCGACAGACCGAGGACGGCGCCCGGGTCGCCGTCGATGCCGGCGACGAACGGCGCCGAGTACCCCTCGAGCGTGAACGCCCCGGCCACCTGGAGGGCCTCGCCGGTGGCCAGGTAGGCGTCGAGCTCCTCGTCGGTGGGGTCGCCGTAGCGGACGACGGTGCTGACGGCGTCGGCCACCCGCCGCCACGACCCGGGGGCCGCCGTGTCGATCACGCACTGGCCGGTCACGAGCACGCCGGACCGCCCCCGCCAGCCCTGGAG
>DATCLV010000684.1:0-4040 GCA_036563745.1 Acidimicrobiales bacterium
CGAGTGCCACGTCCGCACGTCGTGCCGCCCCCGCTCGGCGACCTCGCGGGCGCCCGCCGGGTCCTCCACCACCCGCCGCATGAGCGACGCGGCGTGGTCGACGTCGGGCTCCGCCCAGCGCGACCAGGCCGGGTACGGCTCGGCGCCCTCGCCGATCGGCACCATCGAGTGCTCGACCAGGAACGAGTTGCGCTCGTCCATGAACTCCAGGTTCCCGGAGTAGCCGGTGGCGATCACCGGCTTCCCCAGCAGCATCGCCTCGGCCATCGTGTAGCCGAAGCCCTCGGCCCGGTGCAGCGACACGTAGGCGTCGCAGGCGGCGACCAGCGCCAGGTGGTCGCCGGGGTCGAGGTAGCCGTCGCGGACGTGGACGTCGGGCCGGTCGATCACCCGCATCCTCAGCCGCTCCAGCTCGGCGAGCTGCCGATCGCCGTTGATCGACTTCACGATCAGCTGCGGCCCGCCGGAGCCCGGCGCCGACGGGGTCGGGAACGCCCGGGTGAACGCCTCGATGGCCCCGAGGGGGTTCTTGCGGGCGAGGATGCTGAAGAAGTCGAAGCAGAACAGGAACACGAACCCGTCGGGCACGCCCAGCTCGGCGCGACCCCGCCCCGACGGTCGGCGCTCGACGACCGGCAGCGGCACCACGTGGACGGGCTTGTCGACGGCGGCCCGGATGGCGGCCGCGGCGTGGCGGCTGTAGGTCCACACCTCGTCGACGTGCTCGGCCGCGGCGGCGTGGGCCGGTGGGAAGTCCTCGACCTCCCAGCCCCACACCCCGACGGTGTGGCGGCCCCGGCGGGCGTCGGGCTCCAGTCGCTCGAGCAGGTTGCCGAACCGGTCGGCGTTCACGCAGATGAGGTTGACGTCGCCGTCGGCGGGCCCGTCGCCCTCGTGGTACGGCCGGGCGTTCTGGCGGTTGGACGTGAGGTTGTCGGACGCCAGCACCCGGAACGGCTCGCCGGCGGCGTGCAAGGCGGCGGTCATGGCCCGGCCGGCCTCGCCGACACCCAGCTCCGCCTCCAGGTAGCCGACCACCCGCACCCCCTCGGGCCGCTCGACGGGCCCGGGCGGCGGTGCCGGGTAGAGGTCGTCGGGGGTCGGGATCAGCTCCAACGGCACACCCAGCTCGGTGTGGCCCATCTCCCGCACCCACCAGAGGTAGTGGTTGCCGGCCTCGCCGGTGAGCGACGGGAACTCGCGCTGCAGGTCGAGCCGCTCGTCGTGCAGGGCGTGCAGGTAGCGGGAGATGCGGGGCGCGGCGCTACCCGGGAACGGCGACCGGAGCAGGGCGACGAAGGCGTCGACCTGGGCGGGGTCGAACGGGTTGGGCAGCTCGTCGACCGTGCCGATCCCGTGGGGCTGACCGATGCGGCGCTGCAGGATCTCGCGGCGGTAGATGCGCCGCATGAGCGGGTCGATCCGCATGCCGTTGGCGGCGTGGTCGAGCCCGTAGGCGAGCTTGCGGCACTCCCGCCAGCCCTCGGCCTCGAGGCGGGCGGCGTAGTCGGCGCACAGCGCCCGCAGCTCGGGCTCCTCGGACAGCAGCACCCGCGGCTGAGGCCCCTGGTGGACGCTGAGCAGGTGCGGGACATCCGGGTCGTAGCCGCTGAAGTGGAAGAACCGCAGCCGCGTGGTGGCCAGCGGCCGGCCGTCGAGGTTCCAGTAGGCGACGTTGCAGCCGGGGTCGCGCAGGACGTGGTGCGGGAAGTAGGTGACGCCGAGGTCGAGCCAGCGCTGGTCGACGAACAGGCCCTCCGCCGGGGCGAGCACGCAGTCGCGGCGGCAGTTCTCGGCCCACCAGTCGAGGAAGGGCAGGGCCCCGCCCGACACTGAGATGAACCCGAGGTTGTAGGCGCCGGAGGTGACGAGGACCCGCTCGTAGGCCTGGCGGCCGTCGTCCGGCACGGGGTGCGTGCGGTGCGGGGTGAGGACGATGCCGTGCTCGCGGGCGAGCGCGTCGATGTCGTCGAGCGGGGCGAAGACCTGGATGTCGGGGTCGAGGTAGGTGGCGGCCGGCTCGGCCCGGTCGTGGACGAGGTGGCGGAGCAGGAACGGCTTGAGGGCCGTGGACAGCTCCAGGACCGTGTAGATGGTCGCCATCCGCTGCAGCACGCGGGTGTCGAGCACGGCCGGGTCGGTGGCGAGGTGCCCGGGGGTGATGACCTCGAACGGCTCGTCGTCGCGCAGGCCCTCGCCGGGCGCGTCGACGACCAGCGCGACCACCCGGCCGTCGGGGTGGTGCTCCAGGAACGACCGCGCCAGGACGCGGGCCTGGGGCAGGTAGTTCCGGGCGACGATCGTCGCGATCAGCATCGGGGGTGGGCTCCTGTGACTCGGTCGGCGACCTGCATGTCGATCCGCAGCGGCGCGTCGAACCAGCGCACGTGCTCGTGGACGAGGTCGAGCTCCAGCACGTAGGCGCCGGGCTCGGCGGGGGCCTGGACCCACACGGGCACGATCGTGGACTCCCCGGGGCCGAGCCGGCACGGCAGCGGGCTCCGGTGGCCCTCGTAGTCGACGAGGTCGCCGCCGGGCGTCCACCAGTGGTAGCTGACCCGGATCTCGGGCGGCTGGTCGAGTCCCCAGGGCCAGACCGCGCTCCCCTGGTTCTCGACCCGCACGTACACCGGTCGGACCTCCCCGGGCGCCATCCGGCGGTCACCGTAGAGGGGCGTCCAGCCGACCCGGTAGGCGTCGTCGGGCAGCCGTCCGTCCGTCGTCGGCTGCCCCGGCGGCCCCGCGACCGGCGTGCCGGCGACCGGGTCCGGCCCCCCGTTCGCGGGCGGCGAACCCGAGGCGGCGCGGTCGGCCGCCAGGACCGCGGCGATGGCGGCGGCGTCCGCGGCCGGCACCGGCTCGGTGACCAGGGCCGACGAGCCCGACGAACCCGGCGAGCCCGACGGCCGCGGCGTGCCCTCCAGCCGCTCCGGCAGGTAGAGGGTGGCGTTGAGCGGCCCGCCGCCGTACGCCTGGCGGCCGGGCGCCTCGGCCTCGTAGCCCGCCGCCTTGGCGGCCCGCTCGCCCTCGGTCCGCAGCACCAGGTCGAGGTGGTAGAGCGGCAGGTCGACGTGGCGCGACGGCAGCACCGGGACGATCCCGGCGTGGGTGCCGCCCCGCACGGCGAGGGTGGCGTCGTTGCGGGCGAGCCGCAGCTGGAAGTCGGGCCACCAGGGCAGCTCGGCGAGGAACCGGTCCGGGTCGGGGTACAGCCAGCGCCGGGGCACGTGGTACTGCTGGACGTCCCGGGCCGCGACCAGCTCGGGCAGCGCGTCGACGAGCGCGGCGCTCGCGACCTCGTCGCCGTCGATCGACAGCAGCCACTCCCCCGTGCACTGGGCGGCGAGCCAGGCCCGGGGCCGGTCGACCGGCGGTGCGAACGTGAACCGCAGCACCGTGTCGGCCAGCGCCTCGACGGGGCCGAGCGTGGCCGGGTCGACGCGGTCGTCGACGGCGACGACCACCTCGTCGGCGACGGCGCGCAGCGGCGCGAGCACCGCCGCGACCCGCGCCGGTGGATCGACGGTCATGCAGCACACGCTCAGACGGGGCCGGGCGGGCACGTCGGGTCCGGTCCCCGCCTCAGTCCGGGGCCCGGCCCCAGGCCGGGTGGGCGTCGAAGCCGGTGTGGTTGGTCACCCGGGTGGTGCCGCTGCCGTCGGCCAGCATCACGTACACCTCGAACTCGTCGTCGACGCCGGGCGGGGCGTCGCGGTTCGACTCGAAGGCGATGTAGCCGCCGTCGGGGTGCCAGGCGGGGTCCTCCTCGGCGGCAGGACTGTCGGTGAGCTGCTGCTCGCCGCCGCCGTCGGCGTCCATGCGGAAGATCTCGCGGTTGCCGTTGCCGAGGTCGCGGGTGAAGGCGAGCGACCCGTCGACCGGGTTCCAGGCGGGGTCGGCGTCGGCGGCGGGGTCCTCGGTGAGCCGGACGGGCTCGGCGGCGGGGTCGTCGACGGCGACCGTGTAGATGTCGAGGTTGCCCTCGACCTGCTGGGCGAAGGCGATGCGGGTGCCGTCGGGCGACCAGGCGGGGTCGGTCT
>DATCLV010000685.1:0-11401 GCA_036563745.1 Acidimicrobiales bacterium
CTCCAGGGCCTCGATCGTCGACGTCTTCCCGGCGCCGTTGCGCCCCAGCACGCAGGTGACCTGGCCGGCCTCGGCGGTGAAGGACAGCCCGTCGACGGCCACCACCTCCCCGTACCGAACGACGAGCCCGTCTACCTCCACAGCGGCCATGGCGCTCCGACGCTACCGCTCCCGGGGCGGTCGGCCCGGAACCCTGTTCGAGCGGGGGGAACTGGCTCGGTACTGTCGGTGGATGCTCGATGTTCGTCGGATCCGGTCGGAGACGGAGGCGGTCAAGCACGCCCTGGAGCGCCGGGGCCCGGGCACGTCCGACGTGATCGACCGCATCGTCGAGCTCGACGCCGAGCAGCGCCGCGTGGCCGCCCGGCGCGACGAGGTGCGGGCGCAGGTCAAGCAGGTGTCGAAGGAGGTCGGGCGCCTCCGCGGCCAGGGCGACGCGGAGGCCGCCGAGGCCCGCATGGCCGAGAGCCGCGAGCTCGGTCAGGAGGAGAAGTCGCTCGCCGCCGAGGCCGACCGGCTCGCCGAGGAGGTGCGGCAGCTGTTGCTGCGCGTGCCCAACCTCCCCAGCGACGACGCTCCCGACGGCGCCGGCGAGGCCGACAACGTCGTCCTCCGCACCGAGGGCTACGACCCTGCGGCCTACGGCGACCACCAGCGCGTCCCCCACTGGGACATCGGCACCGAGCACGGGATCCTCGACATCGAGCGGGCCACGAAGATCTCGGGCTCGATGTTCGTGATGTACCGGGGCTGGGGCGCCCGCCTGCTCCGGGCGATGGTGCAGCTCAGCCTCGACCGCAACGCCGACGCCTACGAGGAGGTGCGGCCGCCCACGCTGGTCCGCACCGAGACGATGGTGTCGACCGGCCACCTGCCCAAGTTCGAGGACGACGCCTACCACGTCGAGCGCGACGACCTGTGGGCCATCCCCACCGCCGAGGTGCCGCTCACCTCGCTGCACCGCGACGAGGTCCTCGACGCCGCGGTCCTGCCGCTGAAGTACACGGCGCACACGTCGTGCTTCCGCCGCGAGGCGGGGTCGGCGGGCAAGGACACCCGGGGCCTGCTCCGCACCCACGAGTTCGACAAGGTGGAGCTGCTGGCGCTGGCGGCCGACGAGGCGTCGGCGATCGCCTGCCAGGAGGACGTGCTGGCCCGCAGCGAGGCGCTGCTCCGCGCGCTGGGCCTGGCCTACCGGGTGGTCGACCTGTGCACCGGCGACCTCGGCAACTCGGCCCGCCGCACGTGGGACATCGAGGCCTACGCGCCCGGGGTCGACATGTGGCTGGAGGTGTCGTCGGTGTCGTGGTTCGGCGACTACCAGGCCCGCCGGGCCAACATCCGCTACCGGCCGGCGGCGACCGAGGGCGACGGCAAGGCGCGGAAAGGCGCCACCGAGGTGTGCCACACGGTGAACGGCTCGGCGATGGGCTGGCCCCGGACGGTCGCCGCCTACCTGGAGACGCACCGCCGGCCCGACGGCCGCATCGCCGTGGTCGAGGCGCTCCGCCCCTACCTCGCGGGCGCCGAGGTGCTCCCCGCCTGAGCGTCAGCCACGAACAGTGGCGGAGAGGCCGCCGTGGCGGCCCTTGACTGTCACAGGTGGCCGGTAGGTTCGCTCCATGACGAGAGTGTGGTCGTGGCTCGGGGTGAACCTGGGCAAGCACGCCGGCGTCGTGTCGCTCGTCGGCCTCGTGCTGACGCTCGGCCTCGGCTTCGGCATCACCCGGCTCGAGTTCGCCACGGGCCAGGACTCGTACCTCAACAAGGACGAGGCGGTCTACGTCGACAACGTCCGCTACCAGGACCTGTTCGGCGGCCAGGCCATGGTCACCCTCTACACGATGGACGAGGGACGCCAGGTCGTCGACCTCTTCACGCCCGGGAACGTCGCCCGCCTCGAGGAGCAGGAGGAGCAGCTGCGGGCCACCGAGGGCGTGCTCGACGTCGTCAGCCCGCTCACGGCCCTGCAGTTCACCGCCAACCTGGTGGCCAGCGAGACGGGCAGCCCGGCCGACAGCGTCGCCGGGCAGATCCTGCTGGGCGCCGCCCAGCGGGAGACCGACCCGGCCAAGGCGCAGATCCGCACCGAGGACTCGCTCGCCACGCTGGAGCGCTACAACGCCGTCGCCGGCGAGCGCACCCTCGACAACCCCGAGTGGGTCGACTTCCTCCTGCACGACAACCAGGGCGAGATCCGCAAGTCGCTGCGGCCGTTCTTCCCCGACGAGGGCCACGCCCAGATGGTCACGCGCCTCACCGGCAACGCCTCGCTGGAGGACGAGGGGCGGGCCGCCGAGGCGGTCGTCGACATCACCACCGGCGACGGTGCCGAGATGGAGAACGCCTCGGTCCTCACCACCGGGGCCGCCGAGCTGCTGAAGCAGCTCAACGACTACCTGCGCGGCGGGATGCTGATGCTGGGTGGGATCGCGGTGGCGATCATGGTCGTGATCCTGCTGGTGCTGTTCGACGTGCGGTGGCGGCTGCTGCCCCTGGCCGTGATCCTCGTCGGCGTCGTGTGGGCGTTCGGCCTGGCGGGCTACCTCGGCATCCCGCTGTCGGTGGTGACGATCGCCGGCCTGCCGGTGATGCTCGGCGTCGGCATCGACTACGCGATCCAGATGCACTCCCGGATCGAGGAGGAGGTGCTGGTCGACCGGTCGCCGCACCCGATCCAGGAGACGTCCCGCAACCTCGGCCCGGCACTGCTGGTGGTCACGTTCGACGCGATCTTCGCCTTCCTGGCGCTGCGGTTCGCCGAGGTGCCGATGATCCGCGACTTCGGCCTGCTGCTGGCCGTCGGCATCGCCGCCATCTGCCTGTGCTCGATCATCATGCCGCTGTCGATCCTCGGCATCCGCGAGTACCGGTCGCCCACCCGCAACCGGCCCTACACCGAGGGCCGCCTGGGCCAGCTGGTGGTGTGGCTGGGTGGCCTGCCGCACCGGGTCGGCCTGCCGCTGGCGGTCGCCAGCGTGGTGGTGTTCCTGGGCGGCATGGCGGTCGAGGACCGCCTCACCCTCCAGACCGACCCCGAGCGCTGGGTCAACCAGGACAGCGAGGTGATCCGCAAGATCGACGGGCTGAAGGCCGAGACCGGGTCGTCGTCGGAGCTCGGGGTGTTCGTCGAGTCCGACGACGTGTTCAGCGACGAGACCGTGGCGTTCGTCGACGGCTTCGCCCGCCGGGAGCTGGAGAACCGGCCGGACGACCTGCTGACCGCCTCGTCGATCGTCACCACGGTGAGCTTCCTGCTCGACGTGCCCGGGGCGTCGACGCTGGCGCCCACCGGCGCCGACGTCGAGGCCGCCTACGAGGTGGCGCCCCACGACATCCAGGTCGCCACCGCCGACCCGGAGGCCGGGGCGCTCAACCTCATCTTCCGGACGGCGGCGGGCTCCCTGGAGGACACGGCGGTCTACGTCGACGACATCCGCGCCGAGCTCGACCCGCCGGCGGGCATCACGGCCACGCCGTCGGGCCTGGCCGTGGTGGGTGTGGGCCTGCTGCACAACCTCGAGTCGAACCGCATCCTGCTCACCTACCTGTCGATCGCGTTCGTGGGCGTGTTCCTGGCGTTCCGGCTGCGGAGCGTCGTGCGGTCGCTGCTGTCGCTGGTGCCGGTGCTGATCGCCGTGGGCCTGGCGTCGCTGGTGGCGTGGGTGTTCGACCTGCAGCTCAGCCCGATGACCGCGGTGGGCGGGCCGCTGGTGGTGGCGGCGTGCACCGAGTTCACGTCGCTGATCCTCCTGCGCTACCTGGAGGAGCGGCGGCGGGGCCTGGCACCCCGCCCCGCGATCGACGCCACGGCCGCCCGCACGGGCCGGGCGTTCATCGTGTCGGCGTGCACGGCCATCGCCGGCGTGGCGGTGATCTCGTTCTCGTCGTTGCCGTTGCTCCGCGACTTCGGGATGATCGTCGCGATGAACGTGACGGTCGCGCTGCTCAGCGCGCTGGTCTTCCTCCCGCCGATGCTGGAGTGGGCCGACCGGCACGGCTGGGTGTCCCGTGGCATCGCCGGAATTCCTGATCGATCCGGTCAGGAAGAGCGTCGAACTGGCGTTTCCCCCCGGTAGGTTTCCAGCCCATGTCGGACGTACCGACCGCCCCGCCCGACACGTCGGACGTCGCGATCCGCCTCGAGCAGCTCACGAAGCAGTACCCGGGAGCGCCGAGGCCCGCCGTCGACCGGCTCGACCTCTCGATCCCCCGGGGGGAGCTGGTGGCGCTCGTCGGCCCCTCGGGCTGCGGGAAGACCACCACCCTCAAGATGATCAACCGGCTCATCGAGCCCACCGGCGGCACGGTGTGGATCGAGGGCACCGACGCCCGCAGCCTCGCCCCCCACGAGCTGCGCCGCGGCATCGGCTACGTCATCCAGCAGGCAGGCCTGTTCCCGCACCGGAGCGTGGCCGACAACATCGCGACCGTCCCCCTGCTGCTGGGCTGGAAGAAGGACCGCATCCGCGACCGGGTCGACGCCCTCGCCGACCTGCTCGACCTCGACCGAGGCCTGCTCGACCGCTACCCGTCGGCGTTGTCGGGCGGCCAGCAGCAGCGGGTGGGCGTGGCCCGGGCGCTCGCCGCCGACCCGCCGATCCTCCTGATGGACGAGCCCTACTCGGCGGTCGACCCCATCGTCCGGGCCCGCCTGCAGGACGAGCTGCTGCAGATCCAGCGCACGGTCCGCAAGACGATCGTCTTCGTCACCCACGACATCGACGAGGCCATCAAGCTGGCCGACCGGGTGGTGATCCTCCGGGTCGGCGGGATCGTCGCCCAGGTCGGCACGCCCGAGGAGGTGCTGCGGAACCCGACCGACGACTTCGTCGCCGACTTCCTGGGCGACGACCGCGGGATCAAGCGGCTCTCGCTGGTCACCGTCGACGACGTGCCCCTGCGCGAGGGCCCGGTCGTCGACGTGTCCGACACGCCCGACCGGGCGCGGACGGTCATGCGGGAGAACGGGGTCGACTGGGTGGGGGTGCGCGACGACGGCCGCCTGCTGGGCTGGGTCGACGAGGCCGAGCTCAACGGCGACGCCACCATGGGCGGCGTCGAGCCCAAGCCGTTCCGGGCCGTGTTCGGCGCGGGCACCTCGCTCAAGGCGGCGCTCGACGGCATCGTCACCTCGCAGACCCGGGTGGCGGTGGTGGTCGGCGACGACGACCGGTACCGGGGGATGCTGACCGTCGACGATCTCGCCGAGGGCATCACGGGGTAGGTCCGCCGCCATGCGCGCCCAGGTTGCCCACGTGCTTGCCGCGGACGAGCCCTTCGTCCGCTGGTCGTGGGTCGAAGACCACCTCGACGACATCCGGGCCGACGCGATCGAGCACGTCCAGCTCACCGCGCTGGCCGTGGGCATCGGCTTCGCCCTGGCGATGGCGATGGCGCTGGTGGCCGTCCGCTGGCGCTGGACCTACGGGATCCTCGCCGGCTTCTGCGCCGTCCTCTACTCGATCCCCAGCGTGGCGCTGTTCGGGATCCTCGTGCCGATCACCGGCCTCGGCATCGTGCCCGCCGAGATCGCCCTGGTCGGCTACACGCTGCTGATCCTGCTGCGGAACATCGTGGCCGGCATCGACGGCGTCCCCGCCCACGTGCGCGAGGCGGCCGACGGCATGGGCTACGAGCCGTGGCGCCGGGTGCTGCGCATCGACCTGCCGCTGGCCCTGCCGGCGATCATCGCCGGCCTGCGGATCGCCACGGTCACCACGGTCGGTCTGGTCACGGTGGCGTCGCTGGTCGGCAAGGGCGGCTTCGGCAACCTCATCAACGACGGGCTGGGCCGCGACTTCTCCACCCCGGTGGTCGTGGGCACCGTGCTGTCGGTGGCGCTGGCGGTCGCGCTCGACATCGTCTTCGTGGTGATCGAGCGCTGGACGACGCCGTGGGCCCGCCAGGAGGGTGGCCCCCGTGACACGCGGCTCGACCCGGGAGCCCCCGTCCACACGCCGCTCCCGGTGACGATCACCACCCAGGCGAACCCGGTGGCGGCCGCGGCGGCCGGGGCAGCCGGCACCGCCCGAGCGTCGGGGGTCGGCGATGGGTGAGGCCTGGGGCCAGATGTGGGACTACCTCGGCAGCGACGCCGCCTGGAGCGGGCGCAACGGCCTGCCGTCGCTGCTGTGGGCCCACCTGCAGCTGTCGCTGGCGGCGCTGGTGCTCGCCACGATCGTGGCGCTGCCCCCGGCGATCCTGCTCGGGCACGTGCGGCGGGGTGCGCTGCTGGCCGTGTCGGTCGTCAACATCGGCCGGGCGGTCCCGTCGTTCGCGGTGATCGCCCTCCTCCTCCCGTTCTCGCTGCGGTGGGGCTTCGGCCTCGGGTTCTGGCCGACGCTGGTGGCGCTGGTGCTGCTGGCGATCCCCCCGATCTTCACCAACACCTACACCGGCGTGCGCGACGTGCCCGCCGAGGCGGTCGAGGCGGCCCGGGGCATGGGGATGCAGCCCGGCGAGCTCGTGCGCAAGGTGGAGGTGCCCGTCGCGCTGCCGCTGATCCTCGCCGGGCTCCGCGTGTCGGCGGTCCAGATCGTGGCCACCGCCACCCTGGGCGCCCTGGTCGGCTACCGCTGCCTGGGCACGCCGATCGTCGCGGGGTTCACCAAGTCCGACAAGGGATCGCTGCTGGCGGCCGCGATCCTCGTGGCCGTCGTGGCGCTCCTCGTCGACGGCCTCTTCGCCCTCTCGCAGCGCTGGCTGGTGCCCTGGCGTTCGGCGCGCTCCCGTCCTGTCGACAACCCCGAACCGGAGGGACCAACCCCATGAGACGACAGCACAAGGCGGTCCTGGCCGCCTCGCTCGCGTTGGGCCTGCTCGCCGCAGCGTGTGGTGGTGACGACGACGACGGCGACGACGATGCCGGCGGGCGCGACGGCCCGGCGATCAGCATCGGCGCGCAGGACTTCGGCGAGTCGGCGATCCTGGCCGAGATCTACGGCCAGGCGCTCGAGGCCGAAGGGTTCGAGGTCCGCCAGCAGGGCCTGGGTGGCTTCCGTGAGCTGCTCTTCGACACCTTCGAGGCGGGCGACATCAACCTCGCCCCCGAGTACGTGGCCTCGGAGCTCGAGTTCCTGAACGGCGGGGCCGGCGAGGCCACCGGCGACGTCGACGAGACGCTGGCGAAGCTGGAGCCGCTGCTGGAGGAGCGGGGCCTGGTGGCGTTCGAGCCGGCCGACGCGGTCGACACCAACTCGTTCGTGGTCACCCAGGAGACCGCCGACGAACTGGGCCTGGAGACGCTCTCCGACCTGGCCGAGAAGGGCCAGGGCCTCACGCTCGGCGCCCCGCAGGACTGCGAGGAGAACGCCTTCTGCCTGCCCGGGCTGGAGCGCGTCTACGGCCTCGACCTGTCCGACAACTTCACCCCGTTGGAAGCCGGCGTGATCCCGACCTCGCTGAAGGAGGGCGCCATCGACGTGGCGCTGCTGTTCTCCACCGACGGCCGCATCGCCGAGGAGGGCTGGGTGCTGCTCGAGGACGACCAGGGGATGCTGGCGGCCGACAACGTCGTGCCGGTGGCCACCCAGGAGCTGGTCGACGCCTACGGCGACGACCTGGCCGAGGTCCTCAACGAGGTGTCGGCGGCGCTGACCACCGAAGACCTCATCGAGCTGAACCGGCGCTACGACATCGACAAGGAGGACGCCGACGACATCGCGGCCGACTGGTTGCGCGAGAACGACCTCGACTGAGGTCGTCGGCGTGCGGCGCCGGCGCCGACCGGTGCCCGCACGATGTCAGGCGAGCGAACCTGCCGGGCCCGTCACGGGTCTCGCCGGGGCCGGGCGGTCCAGGCGAGACCCAGGGCCACGGCGGCGGCCACGGCCAGGCCGATCTCCACGGCCCCGATCGAGCGGATGAGCTCGGAGGCGTCGTGGGACCACCCGGTCACCACGTCGACCACGCCCGACGACGGCACGCCGGGCCCGTCGCCGTTCAGCCGGGCCTCCAGCAGGCCGTAGTAGGCGACGTAGAGCCCGGCCAGGATCACGAGCACCGCCGAGATCGAGTGGATGTAGGGCTGCGCCGACCGCAGCGCCCGCAGCACCGACGTGCGGGCCAGCGCCATCGACACGGTCAGCGCGGTGAGCACCAGCGCCATGCCGGCGGCGTAGAGGGCGAAGACCAGCAGGCCGTCGAGCAGCGACTCGCGCTCCATCGTGCCGGACACGGCCACGAGGAACGTCGGCAGCGTGCAGCCGACCGACGCCACCGCGTACGAGGCGCCGAACACGAACATGGCCCGCACGGTGCGCTCGCGCCCGGCCCGGCCCCCTGAGGGGAGCGGGAGCCACCGGAGCCGGGGTTCGTAGCCGGCCAGCATGGCGACGCCGAGGGCGGCGAGCGCGACGCCGATCACCACCGAGATCCAGGGCGCGACCTCGTAGACCGGCAGCGACGACAGCTTCACGGCCAGCCCGGCCACGGCGAAGACCGCCACGAACCCGGCGGACACGGCCAGCGCCACCCGGGCGGCCCGGCGGAGGCCGCCGTCGGGCTCGGGCTCGCCGTCGGCGCCGCCGTCGAGGCCCATGAAGTACGACAGGTAGGCGGGCAGCATCGCGAACCCGCACGGGTTCACGGTGGCGACCATGCCGATCGCCAGGTAGTAGGCCAGCTCGCCGTCGGGTCCGATGGCCGCCAGGGTCCCGGTCACGCGGCGACCCCGAGGTCCTCGGCGATCCGGTCGCGGAGACCGTCGGCGTCGAGGATCTTGTCGTGCGACCCCCGGACGGTGCCGTCGGCGTCGACGAACACCGTGGTGGGCAGCTGCACGCCGTCGAACACGGCGAACACGTCGCCCCTCGGGTCGAAGAAGGTCGGGTAGGTGACCCCGGTCTGCGCCACCATCGCCTCGGCCTCGTCCCGCTTGTGGTCGAGGCTCACGCCCACGAACCGCACCTCGTCGCCCAGCTCCCGGTGCAGGGCCTCGAAGTCGGGCATCTCCTGGCGGCACGGCCGGCACCACTCGGCGAAGAAGTTGACGACCATCGGCCGGCCGTCGAGCAGGTCGCCCAGGCGGGCGTCGTCGTCGGCGGCGAGTGCCGTCAGCTCCACGGCGCGCACCTCGTCCGGGGTCGGCCCCCCGTCGCCGTCGTCACGGCGGAGCAGCAGGACGACCGCGGCCACGATGACCAGCACGGTCGCGCCCAGCAGCACCGGTCGGGGGAGCCGGCGAAAGCGCATGTCGCGACGGTATCCACCCGTCATCGGGCACCGGGAATCGGCGCGGGAGCCCCGGACGGCGCCCGCCCGCGACGTGACGATCCGGCGTCGGAGCGTGGGAACGGCCGTTCGGGGCGTGATACTCGGACCATGGCCGAGCACCACATGGTCTTCCTCGGGTTCGGCAAGTTCGTCCGCTCCGACCGGATCTACGCCCTGGAGCCCTTGCGCGGCGACGAGCGCGGCGGCGGGCGGCGCACCCGGGTGTGGGTGGAGGGGATCGCCGAGCCGATCATCGCGTCGCGCACCGAGCGGACGATCCTCCAGGACATGGGCCAGGACGCCGCCGCCCAGGTCCCGATCCTCGACGACGCGCTCGACCTCGCCGAGCGCCTCGCCCAGGCGGCAGACGCCGGTCGGGTCGACCTCGGTGACCTGGGCCGGCGGGCCCGGCGGCTGCTCGAGGCAACCACCTCCGAGTCCTCCGGGTAGGCCCTCCGGCTCGATCACCGTCCTGCCGGTGGCCACCCGCCGCGCCGCACGAACGGCGGGGGCACCGACGAGGCCTGCCCGGCGCCGCCGGCCACAGCGCTCACCGCTCACCGCTCGCCGCGATCCGCAGCGGGCGAGCGACGGCCGTGGCCGGCGCGCCGGAGACCTGGCGGGCCGATGGCGGCCTTGGGGGGAGCAGCAGCACCATCGGCCCGCGATCTGGGACCCCG
This sequence comes from Acidimicrobiales bacterium, assembly GCA_036563745.1. Taxonomy (GTDB): domain Bacteria; phylum Actinomycetota; class Acidimicrobiia; order Acidimicrobiales; family VFJN01; genus DASXTK01. Next base: position 9,897 of record DATCLV010000685.1, read on the forward strand.
AGCGGACCCCTGCTAGGCGATGCGGACGACCGCCACGCTCTGCAGGTGCTCCGGGATCGGGATGTCCGGCAGCTGGTCCTCGGGACGGGCCTTCTTCGGCGGCCGACCCCGACGCCGCTTGCTGGCCAGGATCTTCCCGTTGAGGAAGAGCTGGCCGCCCCAGACGCCCCACGGCTCCCGGCGCTCCAGGGCGCCCTCGAGGCAGGGGATCATCGCCGGGCACGTCGCGCAGATGTGCTTCGCCCGGGCGATGTCCTGCAGCTCGTCGGAGAAGAACAGCTCGTTGAGCTGCCCCCCGCCGTCGTTGCAGCGGGCGTGCGCCCACCAGCCGTGGTCGGTGGCGGCGAGCTCGGGCGAGATGACGTCGGTGTCGGCCCACTCGAGCTCGTCGCCGGTGGGTAGGTCGGCTGCTTCGTCTCGGTCGTCGTGTCGGTCGAGCTGGGCGATCATTGCCCTTCCCCCTCGCTGGGTTCCTTTGGTGGGTGAGGTCTGCGCGGTCTGGGTCGACATTGGAAACGGGTCCCGGAAATCAGAAAGGCCGTCGGGATGTCCCGACGGCCTGCGGAGGTCTTGAGCTGCTGCTTCCCTGGTCAGGGTGAGCGCTCCAGAGGCCGTGGGATGAGTCGATCGGTGTGGGCGACCGGGTACGCCGGCTTGGTGGCCTTGATGGCGTCGAGATGCCACACCTGGGTCCACTCGTGGCCGGCGGCGGGAATCGCGGCGATCGCGGAGATGCGAACGCGCGCGGCGCGGCCGGCGGGGGACGTCCCAAACGTCATGGCGGGGAGTACGCCACAGGACCCGGAGACGGGACGCGCGGCACCGGCCATGAGGCTCGGGTTGAGGGTGCCGCTGTTCATCGTCCTGTTTCCGTCCTTCCGCGTCGTCCAGCTCGTGAAGCGATGGCGATGCCACCACAGGGGCGGCATCGGCGTCAAAGGAATATTAGGGGTCGACCGTCAGATTTTTGCGGCGGTCGAGGGAACAAAGAGCTTTTCGCGGTAGAAGCGAAGCTCTTCGACGCTCTCGCGGATGTCGTCGAGGGCCCGGTGGGTGGTCGCCTTCTTCGGCACCGACTCGATGATGCCGGGGTACCAGCGGCGGGCCAGCTCCTTGATCGTCGACACGTCGACCGACCGGTAGTGCAGGTGGTTCTCGATGTCGGGGAGGTAGGCCGCCAGGAACCGCCGGTCGGTGCCGATCGAGTTGCCGCACAGCGGCACCGTGCGGGGCTCGGGCACGTGCTCGCGGATGAAGTCGAGCGTGGCCTTCCCGGCCGTCTCGAGCGTCACGGTCGACGCGGCGATGGCCTCGAGCAGCCCGCTGCGGGTGTGCATCTCCTGCACCACGGGCTCCATGGCGGCGAGCGCCTCCGGCGGCTGGTGGATGACGAGGTCGGGGCCCGTGGCGACGACGTTCAGCTCGTCGTCGGTCACCAGCGTGGCGATCTCGACGATGACGTGCGTCGTCGGATCCAGCCCGGTCATCTCCAGGTCCATCCACAC
>DATCLV010000697.1:0-8260 GCA_036563745.1 Acidimicrobiales bacterium
ATCCAGGCTCCCTCCCGTACCGGGCCGCGAGGATAGCAACCTGACCCCCGCACCAGCGCTCGTCACCGGAGGCGCCGGGTTCATCGGCTCCAACCTCGCCGACGCCCTCGTCGCGGACGGCCGCGCCGTCCACGTCGTCGACGACCTGTCGCAGGGCAAGGCGGAGCAGGTGCCGCCCGAGGCGACCCTCCACCAGATGGACATCCGCGACGCCGACGGGCTGGCGGCGGTGGTCGAGGCGGCGCGGCCGGCGACGATCTTCCACCTCGCCGCCCAGGCCGACGTGCGCGTGTCGGTCGCCCGCCCGGCGTTCGACGCCGAGGTCAACGTCGTCGGCACGATCAACGTGCTGGAGGGCGCCCGCAGGGCCGGCGCCCGCAAGATCGTGTTCGCCTCCTCGGGCGGCACGATCTACGGCGAGGTCGACGGCAGCGACCTGCCTGCCAAGGAGTCGCTGCCGCAGGTGCCGCTGTCGCCCTACGGCGTGGCCAAGAAGGTGGCGTTCGACTACTGCAACGCCTACCGGGCGCTGCACGGCATCGAGTTCACGGCGCTGGCCCTGGCCAACGTCTACGGCCCCCGCCAGGACCCGCACGGCGAGGCGGGCGTGGTGGCGATCTTCGCCGGGAGGCTGCTGGCCGGCGAGCCGTGCACGATCTTCGGCGACGGCGAGCAGACCCGCGACTTCGTGTACGTCGACGACGTGGTCGACGCCTTCGTGCGGGCCACCGACCGCGGCGACGGGCTGCTCATCAACATCGGCACCGGCAACGAGACGTCGGTGAACAAGCTGTACCGCACGATGGCGACGGCGGCCGGCGTCGCGGCCCCGGCGCTCAGCGCCGCCGCCCGCCCCGGCGAGCTCCAGCGGTCGTCGCTCGACCCGAGCCGGGCCGCGGTCCAGCTCGGGTGGCGTCCCTGGACGCCCCTCGAGGAGGGGAGCGCCCGGGTGCTCGACTGGTTCCGCTCCCGCGACGACGGCTGAGCCCCTCGACGCACCGCGACCGGCGGCGCCACCGGGTCGACGCGCAGTAACTTTCTGACGTCGGCGTGAGGGGACGCCGCGGACCGAGCAGGGGAGCGGGGGTTGACGATCGACGTGCGGGTGGACGCCGGGGCCGCGCCCCGCACATCCTCCGAAGCCGAGCCCGGGACCGGGGCCTGCGTCAACGACGAGGCCGCCGGGACCGGCCCCCGGGCGCCCGGCCGGCTCCGGCACGAGCCGGCCCTCGACGGCCTCCGGGGCCTCGCCGTGGCGGTCGTGGTGCTGTTCCACCTGGGACGGCTGGACGGCGGGTTCCTCGGCGTCGACCTGTTCTTCGTGCTGTCCGGCTACCTGATCACGTCGCTGCTGCTGGTCGAGCACCGGCGGACCGGGGCCATCGGCCTGGGTGGCTTCTGGGCCCGCCGGGCGCGGCGGCTGTTGCCGGCCCTGCTGGCGCTGCTGGTCGGCGTGGCGGTCCTGCTGCTGGCGTTCACCCCGGAGGCGCAGCGGGCCGGGTTCCGGGACGACGCCCTGGCCACGCTGGGCTACGTCGCCAACTGGCAGCGGATGGTGGCCGAGGTCGGCTACTGGGACATGTTCAGCCAGCCGTCACCGCTCGACCACATGTGGAGCCTGGCGGTGGAGGAGCAGTTCTACCTGCTGTGGCCGCTGCTGGCGGTCGCCGTGCTGGGCCGCCGGGGCGCCCCGGGCGTCCGGGCGCTGGCGCTGGGCGTGGTGGCGCTGGCGGGCGCGGCGGCGTCGTTCGTGCTGCTGGCCCTGACCTACGACGGGCTCGACACCAACCGGGCCTACTTCGGCACCGACACCCGCATCGGGCCCACGCTGCTGGGCGCGACGCTGGCCGCGGCCCGGCTGGCGACGGCGCCCGCCTGGGTGGGCACGGCGTCGGCCCAGGCGGTGGCACGACGGAGCCGGGGCCCCGCCGGCCAGGCGGTGGCGCTGGCGGCGCTGGCGTGGCTGGCGTGGTCGGTCGTGGCCGTCGACGGGGTCGCCCCCTGGTACTACCGGGGCGGCCTGCTGACGTTCGCGGTGGCGGCGGTCGTCCTCGTCCGCCAGGTGACCGGCAACGGCGGCACCGGCCCGGTGGCCCGGGCGCTGTCCTGGGCGCCGCTGCGGGGGCTGGGCACGATCAGCTACGGCGTCTACCTGTGGCACTGGCCGGTCATCGTGTACCTGACGCCCGAGCGGTCCCGGCTCGACAGGGTGGCCTTGGACGTGGCGCGTGTCCTGCTCACCCTGGCGATGGCGCTGGCGTCGTTCGTGGTGGTCGAGCAGCCGATCCGGCGCGGGACGTTCGCCCCGGCGCGGCTGCGGGTGGTCGGCGCCGGGGCGGCGGCCGTGGCGCTGGCGGCGGTGCTGGTGGCCACCACCGGGACGCCGCCGCCGGCCGAGGCCGGGCCCGGCGACATGGCGTCGACCTTCGACCCGAACAACGAGTGGGCCCGCACCCACCGTCACCTGCCGCTCGACGTGCCCCCGGGCGTCCCTCGGCTGCTGCTGGTGGGCGACAGCGGCGTGGCCCGGCTGGGGCCCGACCTCCGGGTGGCGGGGGAGGCGGCCGGCGTGTCGGTGGGCTTCTCCTCGGAGGGGTTCTGCTCGGTGATCTTCCCCGACGTGGTCAGCCGGGCGGACGACGGCACGCCCCTGCGCCGGCCGTCGATGTGCTCGGAGGACCGGCGGGAGATCTGGCGCACGATGATCCGCCGGTTCGACCCCGACGTGGTGATCCACTACCTGGCGAACGGGGGTGGGATCTACAAGGAGCACCTCGACGGCGAGTGGGTGTGGGACTGCGACGAGCCCTACGACCGCTACCTGCGGACCGAGCTCGGCGAGGAGCTGGAGATGCTGGCGTCGGGCGGGGCGAAGGTGCTGTTCGCGACCACCCCGTACGTGAACCCGGAGGTCGAGCGGTCTCCCAGCGCCGACGAGCGGGTCGACTGCCGCAACGACACCTACCGGGCCGTCGTCGCCGACCACCCGGGCAGCGAGATCATCGACCTCAACGCCTTCGTCGAGGAGCAGCGGACCGCCACCGGCGAGCCGCTCTTCGACGACAACGTCCACCTCGACCCCCACGGCGTCGACCTGGTCGACGCCTGGCTCCTCGCCCAGGCCCAGCCCTGGTTCCCCGAACCCACCGCCGAGGAACCCCGATAGCGGGCCGGCACCTCCCAAATTGCGTTCGAAAAGCCGAACTATGCGGCCCGATCAACGCAATTTGGAACGAGGGGGCTAGCGGAAGAGGTCCTCGGACGCGGGGCGGACGACCTCGCGGACGACCTCGCCGCGGCCGAGCCACGACGGGTCGACGCCCCGCACCACCGCGGCACAGAACCCGGTGGCCTTCCCCATCACCATCTCGGCGGCGGAGGCCAGCTCGTCGACCACGCACACCTCGGTGACCTGCAGCTCGTAGCCGTTGGCGTCGGCGGTGCCGCGCAGGTCGACGATCGGCTTGATGCCGGCGCAGCCGATGGCCACGTCGGTGAGCCCCCGGCGCCACGGCCGCCCGAACGTGTCGCTGATGATCACCGCCACGTCGACGCCCAGCCGCCCACGCAACCCGTCGCGCAGCCGCCGGGCCGACCGGTCGGGGTCCTCGGGCAGCAGCGCCGCCCAGCCCGCGGTCACGTTGGAGAGGTCGACCCCGGCGTTGGCGCACACGAACCCGTGGCGGGTCTCGCTGATCACCATCTCGCCCCGCCGTCGCAGCACGCGCACCGACTCGCCCTCGACGATCTTCGACTTGCTCTGCGGGTCGCCGGGGTCGATCGGCACCAGCTGGGCCTCGGCCTTCGACACCACCTTCTGGGTGACGACGAGGACGTCGCCGTCCCGCAGCGGGGGCTCGGCGTCGACGATCAGGCCCACCAGGTCGTCGCCGGGGCGGACCTCGCCGATGCCCTCGATCGCGAATATCTCGAGCCGCGCGCTCGGGCTCATCGTGCCCCCCTCCAGGCCGTCACAACCCGACGATCGTAGAGCACAGGTCCGCGGCCACCGCCGGGTCGCGCATGACCGTTTCGGTGACGACGCACCGCATCCCGGGGACCGCCGCCTCGACCTCGGGCGCCAGGTCGGCGTCGGCCCGGTCGACGACCAGCGTGCCCGCCAGCTCGGCGTAGTGCCGGGCGACGCCGAGCACCGAGGCCTCGTGGCCGAGCTCGACGAGCATCCGGTCGGCCGGGCCCTTGAGCGCCCGACCGCCGACGATCGGGGACACCGCCACCACCCGGTCGCGCCGGGCGGCCACGGCGTCGCGCACGCCGGGCACGGCCAGCACCGGGTCGATCGACACCAGCGGGTTCGACGGGGCGATCACCACCCGGTCGGCCGCGGCGATGGCCTCCAGCACCCCGGGCGCCGGGCGCGCCGACTCGGCGCCGGCGAAGCGGACGCCCCGCACCGGCACGGAGTGCTGCCGCCGTACGAAGTACTCCTGGAACGCCACCTCGGGGTCGCCGGCGTCGGGGTCGTCGAGCCGGATCACGGTCCGCAGCGGGTCGTCGGTCACCGGGAGCACGGTGAACCCCAGCTTCCAGGCGGCGGCGATCTCGGCCGTCACGGCGGACAGCGCCGCGCCCTCCCGCAGCCGGGTGGTGCGGTAGAGGTGGGTGGCGATGTCGCGGTCGCCGAGCCGGAACCAGGTGGGCGCCCCGTAGCGGTCGAGGCCCTCCATGACGTGCCAGGTCTCGTCGGCGAGGCCCCAGCCCCGCTCGGAATCGATCGCGCCCGCGACCGTGTAGACGACCGTGTCGATGTCGGGGCTGACGTGGAGCCCGTGCTGCTCGAGGTCGTCGCCGACGTTGACGACGGCGGTCACCCCCGAGGGGTCGACCGCCCGCACCATCCCGGTCAGCAGGCGGGCCGCGCCGACCCCACCGCAGAGGACGGCGACGGTGACCACGGGCGTCCTAGGCGATGCCCTTGAGCCGCCCCTCGAGCAGGTCGACATCCGCGTCGACCATGAGCTTCACCAGCTCCTCGAAGGACGTCTTCGGCACCCAGCCCAGCTTCTCGCGGGCCTTGGTGGCGTCGCCGACCAGCAGGTCGACCTCGGCCGGCCGGAAGAACCGCTCGTCGATGACGACGTACTTCTCCCAGTCGAGGCCCACGTGGTCGAAGGCGAGCTCCAGGAACTCCCGGACCGAGTGGGTCTCGCCGGTGGCGATCACGTAGTCGTCGGGCTCGTCCTGCTGGAGCATGAGCCACATGGCCTCGACGTAGTCGCCGGCGTAGCCCCAGTCGCGCTTGGCGTCGAGGTTGCCGAGGCGCACCTCGTCGGCCAGGCCGAGCTTGATCTTGGCGACGGCGTTCGACACCTTCCGGGGCAGGAACTCGATGCCCCGGCGCGGCCCCTCGTGGTTGAACAGGATGCCGCTGGTGGCGTGGAGGCCGTAGGACTCGCGGTAGTTCACCGTGATCCAGTGGCCGTACACCTTGGCGACGCCGTAGGGCGACCGCGGGTAGAACGGCGTGGTCTCCCGCTGCGGGGTCTCGATGACCTTGCCGAACATCTCGCTCGACGACGCCTGGTAGAAGCGGATCGCCGGGTTGATCGTGCGGATGGCGTCGAGCATCCGGGTGACGCCGAGCGCCGTGAACTCGCCGGTGAGCACCGGCTGCTGCCACGACGTGGGCACGAACGACTGCGCGGCCAGGTTGTACACCTCGACCGGCTCGTACTCCTGGAGGATCGACAGCAGCGACACCTGGTCGAGCAGGTCGCCGTGCACGAACGTGATCCGGTCCTGCAGGTGCCCGATGCGCTCCCAGTTCACGGTGCTGGTGCGCCGTACCATGCCGAGGACCTCGTACCCCTTGTCGAGCAGCAGCTCGGCCAGGTGCGATCCGTCCTGGCCGGTGATGCCAGTGATCAAGGCCCTTTTGGTCACAGTGTCTCCTCCTGCTTGGGGAGCGAACCGAGCTCCCCCACGTGCTCCCAGCCCGTCGGCGCGAACTGACATGCTGGCACATCGGCGAGGGCGCGCACCGCGCCGGCCCCGCCGCGGCGCCGCGCCCCGACCACGTCAGCTCCCCACACGGGCCCTCCAGTCGGCGAGCACGTCGGCCAGCGTGGTCGCCAGGTCGACGGTCGGCGACCACCCGGTGGCGGCCGCGAGCTTGCTCATGTCGCCCACCAGCACCGGGATGTCGACCGGGCGCTTCAGCTCGGGATCGATCACGAGGCGCATCGGTCGACGCGCCATCGACAGCAGCTGCTCGGCGATCTCCTCGACGGCGACCGCTCGCCCGCTGCACACGTTGTAGGCCTCGCCCGGCTCGCCGTGCTCGATGAGCAGCCGGTAGGCGCGCACCACGTCGCGGACGTCGGTGACGTCGCGCCGGGGCGTCAGGTTGCCGATCGGCACCTCGTCGCCGCCGTCGCGCTCGTTGCGGGCGATGCGGGCGGCCAGGCCGGGGGCGACGAACCTGTCGCTCTGCCCGGGGCCGAGGTGGTTGAAGGCCCGCACCCGGATGACCGGCATCTGGTGGCCCAGCCACGCCTGCTGGGCGAGGGCGTCGGCCGCGACCTTCGAGGCGGCGTAGGGGCTGACCGGCCGCAGCGGCTGGTCCTCCCGGAGCGGCAGCTCGGCCTCGGTGACCTTGCCATAGACGTCGGCGCTGGTGACCGCCAGCACCCGGTGCACGCCGGCCTCGCGGGCGGCCTCCAGCACGTTCAGGGTGCCGACCGCGTTGGCCATGAACGTGGCGCGGGGCTCGGCCCAGCTGCCGCCCACGTCGGACGCGCCGGCCAGGTGGTAGACGGCATCGGGCCCGGCCTTGACGATGGCCTCGGTGATCTCGTCGGGCTCGGTGATGTCGATGCCGTCGACCCGACCCTCCAGCTCGATGACGTCGTCCCCGCAGGCGGTCAGGTGGCGCACGAGGTGTCCGCCGACGAAGCCGCCAGCACCAGTGACGAGGGCTCTCACGGCGGGCCACTCTAGGCCAGCCGGAAAACCCGGTGAGAACGGGGGCCGCCGTTGTTTACCAGCGCGTCAGTCGCCGGCGGCGACGGCGCGGAGCAGGGCGGCGAACCCCTCGGAGGCCGACTCCCACGTGTACCGGGCGGCGTTGACGAACCCGCGGTGCACGAGGTCGGCCCGGTGGGCCTCGTCGTCGAGCACCCGGGCCAGGGCCTTGGCCAGCGCGTCGGGGTCGCCCACGGGGACGAGGTCGGCCCCGTCGCCGCACACCTCGGGGAGCGACCCGGTGCGGGTGGCGACCACCGGGATCCCGGCGTTCATCGCCTCGAGGGGCGGGAGCCCGAAGCCCTCGTAGATCGACGGGAAGGCGTAGACGGCGGCGCCCCGGATGAGCGCCACGCGGTCGGCCTCGTCGACCCAGCCGACCCGCACGATCCGGTCGCGGTGGGGCGAGCGGGCGACGGCGGCGGTCAGCTCGTCGGCGCCCCAGCCGTCGGCACCGGCGATGACCAGGCGCAGGTCGGCGTCGTCGTCGGCCAGCAGGTCGAAGGCGGCGACGAGGGTCGGCAGGTCCTTGCGGGGCTCGACGGTGCCGAGCGCCAGCACGTAGCGGTCGCCGCCGGCCAGGGCGTGCCCGGCCTCCGGTGGCCCCGGCGGCGTGGGCTTGATGCCGCCGGGCACGACCCGCACCCGGTCGGGGTCGGCGCCGAACTCGGCGATCACCTCGTCGCGCACCGACGACGCCATCGTGTGCACCCAGGCGCCCCGGCGCAGCGCCCGGCGGATCAGGCCCGGGAAGGTGCGGGTGTGCTCGTTGGCGAGCTGGGGGAAGCGCAGCGGGGTGAGGTCGTAGACGGAGACGAGCGCCCGGGCCCGGGTGGGCGGCACGACGTAGTTGGTGCCCCAGACGACGTCGTGGCGGCCGATCCAGTGGTCGATGCGGGGGAAGTCGGCCCGCATCCACAGCTGGTGGAGGGGGCGGGCGGCCATGGGGCGGTCGGCGATCGACATGCCGGGCGGGACGGCGCCGGCGAGGAGGGCCCGGCCCCGCCAGGTGACGGCGTAGCCGGTGAGGTGGAGGTCGGTGCGCTCGGCCAGGTGGGTCACCATCTCGTCGACGAACACCCCGATCCCCGTGCGCGGGGTGAGCAGCGGTGTGAGGTCGGCGGCGACGTCGATCACAGCGCCGCACCGTAGTTGCCTGCCCACGGCCCCACGTCGAACCGGCCCCTCTTCCGAACCCCCCGTTTCCGAACCTGCCCCCGAATCCGAACCTGCCCCCGAAACGGGGAGCCAGCTCCCCGTTTCGGGGGCAGGTTCG
>DATCLV010000335.1:0-3404 GCA_036563745.1 Acidimicrobiales bacterium
GCTTCCAGCCGTCCACCCGCGCCGGCAGCAGCTTGCCCTCGGCCACCAGGGCGTCGAGCAGCGCCGGGGCCCGGCGGACGGGGAGGCGGTAGTAGTCGGCCAGGTCGCGGGCGGTACCGATGCCCAGCGCCCGGGCGCCGATCAGGAGCAGCTGCCGGAGCGCCTCGTCGTCGGGCGGCGCCTCCCGGGCCAGCACGTCGGCGGGCAGCCAGCGTTCGGGCGCCATGTACACCCGGTCGAACGCGTTGCGGCGGGTGGCGGTGACCTGCCCGGTCCAGAACAGGTGCTCGACGATCCGCTTGCCGTCGGACCACCCCCACCAGCTGGCGCCCTTCTGGCGGGCCCCGGCGGCCTCCAGCTCGCCGACGGAGATGGGCCCCCGGGTCACGACCTCGTCCAGCACGGCCGCCACCAGCTCCGGGTTCCCCTCGGCCGAGCGCCGCACCCCGCCCCAGGCGTGGCCGTTGGCCATCCGCCAGCGGAACAGCGGGTGGCGCTCGACGGGGTGGAGCGACGCCTCGTGGCCCCAGTACTCGAACACCTCGCGGCTCGACCACAGCCACCTGGTGAGCGCGGTCCGGTCGTAGGGCCCGAGCCGGGCGAAGAAGACCAGCTCGTGGCTGCGGGTGATGACGTTGACCGAGTCGAGCTGCACGGTGCCGAGCCGGTCGAGCACCCGGCGGAAGTGGCGCCGGTCGACACGCCCGCCGGGGCGCCGGTCGGCGAACCCTTGGGCGGCGAGCGCGAGCCGCCGGGCGTCCCGCGCCGACACCTCCACCACCTCGCCCACCGCCGTCGGTCCCGGTCCCGTCACGGCCGCTCACGCTACCGACCTGGGTGTGCCGGGCAGCGTCGGCGGGCGGCTCCGTGGACGATGGCCGGGCCGGTCGGAGCGGCTAGGTTGCGGCTGTTCGGTACGGAGGAGGTCCGGCGATGGGCTATCGGGTCGTGGTGGATTTCGACCTGTGCGAGAGCAACGCGCGGTGCATGGAGGCAGCCCCCGAGGTGTTCGAGGTGCGCGACGACGACTTCCTGTACATCCTCGACGAGACGCCGTCCGAGGAGCTCCGCCCCAAGGTCGAAGAGGCCGTGCGCCGCTGCCCCAAGGCGGCCATCAGCATCGCCGAGGACTGACCGGACGTCCCCGACGTGCGGTCGATCGTCGTCGTCGGGGCGTCGCTGGCCGGCCTCCGGGCCGTCGAGGAGCTGCGGCGCCGCGGCTACGACGGTGCCCTGACCGTCGTCGGTGACGAGCCCCACCTGCCCTACGACCGGCCGCCGTTGTCGAAGCAGGTCCTGGCCGGCGAGTGGGACCTCGACCGCCTGCCGCTCACCGTGCAGGCCGACGGGGGCCTCGACGGCCTCGCCGTCGACTGGCGGCTGGCCACCCGGGCCACCCGCCTCGACCTCGCGTCCCGGACCCTGGAGGTCGACGCTGCGGGCCGGCCCGGGACGATCCGGTTCGACGGCCTCGTGATCGCCACCGGCGCGTCGCCCCGGCACCTGCCCACCGACGGGCTCGACGGCATCCACACGCTGCGCACCCTCGACGACTGCCTGGCGATCCGCGGCGCCCTCGACGCCGGGCCCCGCCGGGTCGTCGTGGTGGGGGCCGGGTTCATCGGGGCCGAGGTCGCCGCCACGTGCCGGCAGCGGGGCCTCGACGTGACGCTGCTGGAGGCGTTGCCGGTGCCGATGGCGCGGGCGATCGGCGCCGAGCTGGGGTCGCTCATGGCCGACGTCCACCGCGACCACGGCGTCGACGTGCGCCTCGGGGTCGGCGTCGACCGGTTCGAGGGCGGCGCCGGCGGGCGGGTCGAGCGGGTCCACCTGGCCGACGGCACCACGGTCGACGCCGACGTCGTCGTGGTCGGCGTGGGCGTCGTGCCCAACACCGGTTGGCTGGAGGGGTCGGGCCTGAAGCTGGAGGACGGGGTGGTGTGCGACGCCACGACCCTGGCGGCGCCGGGGGTGGCGGCCGCCGGCGACGTCGCCCGGTGGACCAGCGCGCGGTTCGGGGGCCCGATCCGGGTAGAGCATTGGGACAACGCGGTCGACATGGGCGAACACGCCGCGCGCCGCCTGCTCACCCCCGACGATCCCGTGCCCTACGATCCCGTCCCCTGGTTCTGGTCCGATCAGTACGACCGGAAGGTCCAGCTCGCCGGCTTCTCGGCCGGCGCCGAGGAGGTGCGGGTGGTCGACGGGTCGCTGGAGGAGCGCCGGTTCGCGGCGATCTACCGCCGTGGCGACCGCGTCACCGCGGTGCTGGCCATGAACCGACCGCGCCTCGTGGTGAAGTTCCGCCCGCTGATCGAGCGGGGAGCGACCTGGGCGGAGGCCCTGGCGGCCGCCGGGGCGTGACCACCGACCCGTGAACGCCTGACCTGCCCTTCGACCCATGAACACCCTCGCCTACGTGCTCCTGGCGCTGGCCCTGGTGGCGGCGATCGTCGACTGGGTGGCCGTCGTCGACGACGACATCGGCCTGGAGTACCTGTGCAAGCCGCTCACGGTCGTCCTGCTGATCCTGGCGGCGCTGGCGCTGGAGCCCGACGACCCGTCCGTGCGCGCCTGGTTCGTCGTCGCCCTGGTCTGCTCCCTGGCCGGCGACGTGTTCCTGATGCTGAAGGACCGGGACCTGTTCGTGCCGGGCCTGGCGTCGTTCCTGCTGGCCCACCTGGCCTACGTCGCCGGGTTCGTCACCGGCGGCGTCGACAGCGTGCGGCTGGCGGTGGGCGTGGTCGTGGCCGTCGCGGCGATCGCCGCGGTGGGCACCCGGATCGTGAACACCACCCAGGAGAAGGCGCCGGAGCTGGTGGTGCCGGTCACCGTCTACATGGGCGTCATCTCGGCGATGCTCGTGTTCGCCGTGGGCTCCGGGAACGGGGTGGCGATCGCGGGCGCGCTGCTGTTCTACGTCTCGGACGCGCTGATCGGCTGGAGCCGGTTCGTGAAGGACTTCCGCTGGGCGCGGCCGGCGATCATGGTCACGTACCACCTGGCCCAGGCGGCCCTGGTCTGGTCGCTCGTGTGACCAAGCCGTTCGGCGCGCCCGCGTCGCGCTCGCCGACCTCGAGGCCGACGTCGAGATCGACGCCGAGGCCGGGGTCGCCGTGCAGGTCGACGGCATCGTCGCCCTCGACGACCGTGCCGAGCGAGGGCCTGGCGGGCCGGGACAGCAGCGCCTCCTCCAGGTCGAGGTGCCGTTCGGCGCGCTGCATCAGCTCCTCGGGCAGCCGCCCCTCGTCGCGTGCCTGCCGGAACGCCGCCCGCTCGGCCTCCACCATCGCGATCCGCAGCCGCCGGTAGGTCGCGGCGGGCGTCTCGGCGTCCCCGGCCCGCGACCCCTCCGAGGCGGCGCGGGCCCGCTGCCGGCTCTGGGCCCGCAGCAGCTCGACGAC
>DATCLV010000706.1:0-1548 GCA_036563745.1 Acidimicrobiales bacterium
ATCCAGGCCTCCGCCCGGGCCAGCTTGCTGCGCACGTGCCAGGCGGGCGGGCGCGCCCCGAGCCGGCGCCGGGCAGCGACCTCCGCCCGGCGGGCCGCCGCGACCCGCCCGGCCTGCGCCTCGGCCTGCGCCAGCTCCGCGAGCGCGACGACGCCGAGGTTGCGGGGGTCGACCGCCTGCAGGTGGGTCACCGCCTCGCGGAGGTGCCGGGCGGCGGCCACCGGGAAGCCCCGGGCGAGGGCGAGGCTGCCGAGCAGGGCGGCCGCCGGCCCGGCGGTGATCCGGTCGCCCCGCGCCACCGCCACCCGCTCCACCCGCGCCACGTGGGCCTCCAACTCGTCCCACGCCCAGCCGGACTCCAGCCGCACCAGCGCCCACGCCACCAGACCACCGAGGCGCCGCTCGGCGGGGCCGCCGTGGGTGGGGTCGGGGTCGAGGCGGTCGGCCAGCGCCGCCGCCCGGCGGGTCTGCCCGGCGAACAGCCAGGCGATCGCGCCCGCCGCCGCCACCGTCGGGACGGCGGCCGGGTCGAGGTCCGGGTCGGCGACCAGGCGGTCGGCGAGCTCGCCGGCGGCCACCGACCGGCCCGTCGCGCTGAGCAGGACGAGCTCCAGGCCGTCGACCCGGCGGCGCCACGCCGCGTCGGGCCACCAGTGCCTCGCCCGCGCCACCAGCTCGGCGGCGCCGGCGTCCTGCCCGAGGCCCCAGACCAGGGCGTCGATCCGGGCGTGCAGGTAGTCGGCCGCGGCGTCGGGCGAGGTGAGGGAGCGCTCCAGCGTCGTGAAGGTGCGCTCGGCCTCGTCGTAGCGGCCGAGCGCCGCCAGGGCGTGACCGAGCGTGAGCCGGGCCTCCTGCCCACCGCCGGCCGCCACCGCCTCGCCCGCCAGCTCGGCGGCCAGCGCCGGGTCCCGGGCCTGGTGTGCCTCCCGCGCCGCGTCGACCAGCAGCGGCGGCGGGACCGGGCGGCCCGCCGCCCGCAGCCACGTCGCCACCCGGACGGCGTCACCGGCCGCCAGACCCCTCGCGTGCACGGCCTCGGCCAGGCGGGCCCGCAGCTCGGCCACCCGCCCCGCCGGGAGCAGCGCCAGCGTCACCTCGCCGTAGAGGGGGTGCGCCAGGGAGAGGTCGGCGGGCGCCGCGGCGGAGGTCCCGGCGGCGCCGCGGCCGTGATCGCCGGCCGGCGCCGGGGACCGGACCACCAGCCCCTGCACCTCGGCGGCTTCGACGGCCTCCGGCCCCACCAGCGACGCCAGCAGGTCGACGGGAAGGGGCTCGCCGACCCCGAGGAGCGCCAGCAGGTCGCGCCCGGCGGCGTCCATCCCCTCCAGCCGCAGCGCCACCAGCTCGGTCAGCGCCGGCCCGGGCGACGGCCGGTCCACCAGCCGCCACAGGCCCTCGTCCCGGCGCAGCGCTCCGGATGCCACCGCCGACGCGAGGAACTCCCGCAGGTACAGCGGGTTGCCGGCGCTCGCGTCGTAGGCCCACCGGGCCGTCATGCGCTCGACGGGCCCGCCCAGGATCGCCTGGGTGAGCGCCGCGGTCTCGTCC
>DATCLV010000723.1:0-1981 GCA_036563745.1 Acidimicrobiales bacterium
GGCGGCGACCGAGCGGGCGACGCCCAGGGCCGCGGCCGCCTCGTCCTTGCCGACGGGGGCGCCCCGGCCGACGACGAACCGGTAGAGGGCCCGCCGCTGCGGCTCGGCCAGCGAGGCGATCCCCGCGACCCGCTCGTCGAAGTCGCCTCCGGCCACGGCTTCCTCCTCCAGGTCGGGCACCCCTTCTGACGCTGCTGCCGCTGCTGACCCTCGCAACTCTAAATGAGGTCAACCTTGACGGTACAAACCGCCGTATGTACCGTCAATCTCAGTTGTCGATAGAACGCTCCGGAGAGGAGCCACCATGCGCAAGTTCTCGTTCCGGCCGGCCTTGACACTGCGAGGGAGGGCGTTCCACGGGCCCCGGGGGTGGTCCGGCAAGCCGCTGCACCCGCCGCTGACCGACGTCCCCGTCGGCGCCTACGTGCTCGCCGCCGCCTTCGACGTCATCTCCTTCGTGGGCGGCGACGACGAGGCATGGGCCCGCGACTTCTACCGGGCGGCGTCGTTCGTGCTCATCGGCGGCGCGATCGTCTCGGTGCTCGCCGCGCTCACCGGGTTCTGGGACTGGCTCCGGTCGACCGAGCCGGGCACCCAGGCTCGCCGCACCGTGAACGCCCACGCCCTGACGATGGTGACGGTCACGGTCCTCGTCGCCGCCGGCATCGTGGTCCGGGCCATCTCGTTCTGGGACGAGCCCGCCACTCCCCTGCTCGCGCTCGTCCTGTCCCTCGCCGCGGCGGCGCTCACCGCCGTCGGCGGCACGATCGGCGGCTCGCTCGCGTACGACTACGGCTTCAACGTCGAGACCTCGGGCGACCACCCGGTCTGGCACCGCTCCGAGACCGACGTGTTCCCCGGCCGGCACCGGCCGAGCACCGACGGCACGGCGAGCGACGCGCCGAGCGAGGTGCCGACCGAGGCGCGCTGACCGCGCGCCGAGCCGCGGGGTAGACGTCGGGCATGGGTGCACTGGACCGACCGCTCGTCGTCGACCTCCCGCTGCGCGGCGAGTGGACGGTCCTGCAGACCCCGGCCCACCGTATCCCGAGCCACGGGACCGACCTCTTCGGTCAGCGCTACGCGTACGACCTCACCCGTACCGACGACCGCCGCGGTGGCGGGCACGTCCACCCTGCGAGCACGCTCCGGTGGCTGCTGGTGGGCGGCCGGACCCGGCGCTGCTACGCGTGGGGCCAGCCCGTCCACGCGGCGCTGGGCGGCGAGGTCGTCGTGGCGGTCGACGACGTACCCGAGCGGCGGTGGATCCACGTCGTACGCGAGGCGTGGCAGGCGCTCCGCAACGCCCGTGCGTACGCGACCGGGCGTACGCCGCTCGACGTCCGCCGGCTGGCGGGGAACCACGTCATCATCCGGACGACCGACGACGGCAGGGACGCGTACGCCGTGTACGCGCACCTCGCCCCCGGCAGCGTGACGGTCGACACCGGCCAGCACGTGGCCGTCGGCGACGTGGTGGGCCGCGTCGGCCACACCGGCAACTCGACGGCGCCCCACCTGCACTTCCACGTCATGGACCGCGCCGACCCGACCGACGCCCGCGGCATCCCCTGCGCGTTCGCCCACTACCTCGTCCGTCACGACGGCGCATGGACCGGGGTCCATGCCGGCATCCCCGGCCGCCACGAGCGCATCCGCTCCCCGGGCCCGCCGGACACGTAGCCCACCCACCGCCGACAAGCCGACGGCCGTCAGCCGTCAGCCGTCAGCCGAAGGCGATGGGGGCGGTGAGCAACGTGAGGGTGCGGTCGACCTCGTGGCGGGTCAGCACGAGGGCGCACGGCGACGACGTGCAGTCCGTCGTGTGCCCGGTGAGGGTGGTGAGCTGGGCCGCCACCTCGACGGTGGCCTGCAGGTCGGTGCCGGGGACGAAGACGATCCCGGTGCCCGGCGGCAGCCCGCACCAACGGTAGATGGCGGCGATCGTCAGGTCGTCGGCGACCCGCAGGTCGCACTGGGC